>NZ_AMRI01000025.1 GCF_000299915.1 Gallaecimonas xiamenensis 3-C-1 | reverse complement strand
TGCTCTACCAACTGAGCTAACGACCCATCAAGTTTTTGCCGCTTTAGTACCTGGGTACGGGCCCGACAAGGCCGATTAAAAAAGCCCGCTTTTGCAGGCTTTTAAGAGTCTGGTGGGTCGTGCAGGATTCGAACCTGCGACCAATTGATTAAAAGTCAACTGCTCTACCAACTGAGCTAACGACCCGACGGGCGCCTATCTTACTGAATTTGACTGGCCGTGCAAGAAGAAAATCACGGCCAGGGACCGATTGCGCAAAAAGCCGACAGACGGCTTACAAGCTGCCCAGTTTGTCCTTGGCCAGGCGGGCCGAGGTGGTATCCGGGTACTCTTTTACGACGCGGTTGAAGTAGGCCGAAGCACCGGCCTTGTCCCCTTTTTCCAGGGCGATGATGCCTAGCTTAAGCATGGCGTCGGCGCGTTTACTGGAATTGGGGAAGCGGTTCACCACCTGGATAAAGGACTGGCCTGCTTCGTCCAGCTTGCGATCGCTGTAGAGCAGTTGCCCCAACCAATAGTGGGCGTTGTCGATATAGGAAGACTTCGGAAAGTCCTTGATGAACTTTCTGAAAGCATCCGTCGCCTTGGCGTAGTCCTTTTGCTTGAGGACCAGGCCCACGGCGCGATCGTAGGCGTCGTTCTCGCTCAGATCGGCAGAGTAATTGCTACCTGTGTCGACCACAGGCTGGCTGTTGGCGGCTGGCGACGGTGTGGCTACCGGCGTACCGGATTGCACTCTGGCCAGTTCCTTGTAGATCTCCCGCTGGCGGTCCAGAAGCTGACTCAGCTTATGGTCATGCTCTTCGGTGACGCCACGCAGTTCACGCAATTCGTCTTGCAGGGCACTGAGGCGCTGCTGGGTTTCCAGCTGCATACGGCTGCGGGATTCAAATTGCGCCTCCAGGCGCGCGACTCGGGATTCCAAATCCCCGCCGGCCTCCACAACGGGCGCCGGCGCCGCATAAGCGGCGCCGGACAGGCCGACCAACAAGACAAGACTTGTCAGCGGTTTATTCATAACTTAGTAAACCAGTACGGCACGACGGTTTTTGGAGAAAGCTTCCTCGGAATGGCTAGGATCCAGAGGTTTCTCTTCACCGTAGGACACCAGGCTGATCTGGGAGTCCAATACGCCCAGGCCCAGCATGTATTGCTTAACGGCCTTGGCACGCTTCTCGCCCAGGGCGATGTTGTACTCGGGAGTACCGCGCTCATCGGCGTGGCCTTCGATCAGTACTTTAACGCCTTGGTTTTCACGCAGGTAGGCAGCGTGGGCTTCCAGAACTTCAGCGAACTCGGGACGGATGTCGTACTTGTCGAATTCGAAGTAGATGATGTGCTCACGGCGCATCTCTTCCTGGCGCATGCGACGTTGTTCTTCGGCGCTCATGACCGGCTCAACAGTACCGGTTACCACTTCTTCTTGTTGCTGCTGGTTGGAAGTAGTGGAACCGGCAGTTTTGGTGTCGGAAGTAGAGGAACAGGCTGAGAGGGCCAGGATTGGCAGAGCCAGCAGCATCCCTTTCAGAAGTTTATTGTGTTGCATCGTCAGGTCCTTATATTGCTATGACTGCAAAGAGTTATTTTTTTACAAAAAGGGTGACCAGGCCGGAGCCTTCACCTGTCCCTGGCGGGCCGGCAGGCGGGCTTTAAAACGCCCATCCACCGACACTAGACCCAAAACCTTCTGCCCCCGATAGAGCGTGGCATAAATAATCATGCTGCCATTGGGGGCCAGGCTTGGAGACTCATCCAATTCCGTTTTTGTCAGAACCTGCAGCGCACCCGTTTCCAGGTCCTGACGTGCGATCCGGTAATTCCCCTGAGTACGGTTCACCATGATGAGGTATTTCCCATCAGGACTGATAGAGCCGCCCAGGTTCTGCTCACCATCAAAAGTCAAGCGTTTCACAGCTTTAGAAGACAAATCTACACGATAAAGTTGAGGACGACCACCCCGCTCCGAGGTGAACACAATCGCCTTGGAATCAGGGAACCAGGACGGTTCCGTATCTATGGCGTAGTGGTCGGTCAGCCGTGTTACTTGCTTCGACGCGATGTCCATCACGTAAATTTCAGGGTTACCGTCTTTCGACAGAACCATGGCCAACTTTTTACCGTCCGGTGACCAAACAGGGTTGCCGTTGATCATCGGAAACGACGTCAATTTTTCACGACGCTGGTTGTAAAGATCCTGAACGAAAATCTCGGCAGTACGATTTTGGAAAGAAACATACGCCAATTTTGTTCCGTCAGGTGACCAGGACGGTGACATCAAGGGTTCTTTGGCCTTGGTTACCACGGTTTCGTTGTAACCATCGTAATCGGACACCATCAATTTGTACGGGTATACCGGATCGTTATCCACCACCACATAAGCTATGCGGGTAAGGAAAGCGCCCCGTTCTCCGGTGAGCTTCTCATAGACTATATCGGCTATACGGTGCGAATACTGTCGAAATTGGCGGGAAGAAATTACCGCCTGACGGGATTCGAGGATATGGGCGCTGGATTTGACCAGGCTGCCGTCAGCCAACCGTTGCTGGTTTCCGCCTGTGACCTGGCCACGCAATACGTCCACCAGATCAAAACTGACCAGGTACTTGTCCTCACCGTAAGGCTTGACTGTGCCCACCACCAGGGCCTCTACCCCTTTGGTGGCCCAGGCGCCGTAGTGGATGTCGTCAACGCTGCGGGGCTGCTCGGGCATGGCGTTCACCCCCAAGGGGGAGAACTTGCCGGAGTTGCGAAGATCCGCTCCTATCACCTCGGCCGGCTGCAAAGGCAGCAGGCCGCCTTCGAAGGTAAAGGGCAATATGGCCACGGGGCGGGCCGTGTCCATACCGTCGGTGATCACGATGTCCAGGGCCGCCTTGGCACTCTGGCTCAAGGTCAGCAGGCCCAGAAATAGCACTGTCAGAAAACGCACGGCAACCTCGTCAGAATTGTGGCTTCATGGTCATGTTAATTTCGCGCATCTGGGCGAACACTTCAGGGTCGCTGGACACCGGCAGGGTTTCCGCCTTCCAGACCGCCCGCTGGGCCGACTCGAAAATCGCCCTGTCACCCGATACATATTGCACATCCAGCACTAGGCCACTGGGGGCCAGCTTGATACGCACCTGTGCTTCCTTGCCACGCATGCTGTCGTCCACCACCCAGTTGCGCTGAATGGTGTCGATGATAAGCGCACGATACTTGTCTATCTCGCTCAGCACCTGCTTTTGCCTTGCCTTGGACCGGGCAGCCGCTTCGGCGGCCATCTGATCGGCCAACTGCTGCTCGGCTTCGGCCTTCTTGCGCGCTTCCTCTGCCTTACGCTTTTTCTCCGCTTCGGCCTTTTTACGGGCCTCTTCTTCTTTGCGTTTGCGCTCGGCTTCTTCCTTCTTACGCTTTTCTTCGGCGGCCTTGGCGGCAGCCTCTTCCTTTTGGCGCTTGGCCTCGGCAGCCTTGGCGGCTTCCTCGGCTTTTTTCTTCTCTTCGAGCTTCTTCTGGCGCTCCAGCTCCAGTTCCTTGGCCTTCTTGGCTTCCTGTGCCTGAATGCGCTTGGCCTCGGCGGCTTGCTTTTGCGCTTCGACCTTGGCCTGTTCTTCCTGCGCCCGCTGGCGCTTGAGATCGGCGATACGTTTTTGCTCGGCCTGGCGCTCTTGCTCCAGGCGCTGCTTACGGTCGGCCTCGGCCTTACGTTCGGCAGCCTGTTCGGCCTTAATCCGCTTGACCTGCTCTTCCACTACCTTGCTGTCGACCGCCTTGGCGGTAATGGGTTCCCCTTGGGGCTGCGGCATCTGCGGCGCGTCGGTAAAATCCAGGGACAACCCCAGGAAAACCAGCACCAGCACATGCACCCCAATGGACAAGCCCAGCGGAAGACCCATGCCGTCTTTGCGCATGGTTACTTCTCCTCGGGCGGATCTGTCATCAGCCCTACATCATCCACTCCGGCACCTTGCAAGGTGCCCATCAGCTGTACCACCTTGGCGTAGGGCACGGCACCGTCACCACGGATCACCACGGGGGTAGCCGGCTCCACTTCACGCTGGGCCTTGACCACAGCGGCCAAGGTGGCCACGTCGTCATATTGCTCTGCCTTTTTGGAGCCCACCTGTAGGAAGTAGTCCCCTTCCTTGGTGATGGACACCACGGCCGCCGGCTTGGAGTCCGGCGGCAGGGGTTCGGAAGACTGCTTGGGCAGATCCACCTTGACTCCCTGGGTGATCAAGGGCGCCGTGACCATAAAGATGATCAGCAGCACCAACATCACGTCGATATAGGGAACGACGTTGATCTCGGCAACAGGGCGGCGGCGTTTTCGCGGCGCGGCACTCATGCAGCCTGGCCTCCATCATTGGCAAAGACTTGACGGTGCAAAATAGCGGCGAACTCTTCCTGGAAGTTAAGGTAAGCCTGTTCCAGTTTTTCCACGTTGTGGGAGAAACGGTTGTAAGCCATCACCGCAGGAATGGCCGCGAACAGGCCCATGGCGGTGGCGATCAGGGCCTCGGCGATGCCGGGGGCCACCATGGACAGGGTGGCCTGCTGCACATTACCCAGGGCGATAAAGGAGTTCATGATGCCCCAGACGGTACCGAACAGGCCCACATAAGGGCTGATGGAACCGACGGTGGCCAGGAACGACAAATGGGACTCCAGGTGTTCCACTTCCCGGTTCAAGGTCACCCGCATGGAACGGTCCGCCCCGTCCAGCACCGACTGGGGGCTGCGGCTGGAGTTCTTGGAGAGGCGGGCAAATTCCTTGAAGCCGGCGGTGAATACCTTTTCCATGCCGCCCAATTGATCCTGGCGGGCATTGAGTTCGTGGTAGAGCTTGCCAAGGTCGATGCCGGACCAAAACTTGTCTTCAAAACGGTCGGCCTGGCTTTTTGCTTGCTTCAATACCTTGTGGCGCTGGAAGATCAGCGTCCATGAAAATACGGAGAAAGCCAGCAGGATCAGCATCACGGTCTTGACCAGCAGACTTGCCTGCCAGAACAGACCAAAAAAGGACATGTCGTTCACCCTTTGAGCACTCCCAAAACTTCGGTCGGAATAGCGGTTGCCTTGCCTTTGTTCAAATCGACACAGGCCACCAGCACTTCCGCTTCACACAAAATTTGACCCCCTTCTCTGAGCAGCTGCTGGTGGAAGGTCAGACTGGCCCGCTTGAGGGCTGTCACCTGACTGTTAACCTGCAGTAACTCGTTGAAGCGGGCCGGTAAATAATTTTCCATCTTAACAGAGCGGACCACAAAGGCGATACCGGACGCCAATAAACCGTTTTGCTCTATGCCCAGTGCCCGCAGCCACTCGGTACGGGCCCTCTCAAAGAACTTCAGGTAATTGGCGTGGTAAACGATGCCACCGGCGTCGGTGTCTTCGTAGTAAATCCGGATTGGCCACTGGTGCTGCATAGGGTCCTCATCATGAAAAAGGGGAGCTTAAGCTCCCCTGAACAGTTACCGGGTCTCGCCCATGTTTTTTAGCAAAAACGCAAAGATGTCGGAAGCCTCACGGATTTGCATGGCAGTGGGCTTGCCGGCGCCGTGGCCGGCATTGTGCTCGATGCGCAATATCACCGGCGCCGGGCCCTGCTGATCGGCCTGCACCGTGGCGGCAAATTTGAAGGAGTGGTAAGGCACCACCCTGTCGTCATGGTCGGCAGTCATCACCATGGTGGCCGGGTAGGCCCTTTTCTTGACGTTATGCAAAGGCGAGTAGGCGTAAAGATAGGGGAAGTCGGCGGCGTTGTCGGCGCTGCCGTACTCACTGGTCCAGGCCCAACCGATGGTGAATTTGTGGAAGCGCAGCATGTCCAGCACCCCCACCGCCGGCAGCACGGCCGCAAACAGGTCCGGTCTTTGGGTCAGGGCCGCTCCCATCAACAGGCCACCGTTGCTGCGGCCGTAGGCACCCAGCTTTTTGGGGCTGGTGTAGCCGGTCTGGATCAGGTATTCGGCAGCGGCAAAGTAGTCGTCAAAGACGTTCTGCTTTTTCTCCTTCATACCGGCCTGGTGCCAGGCTTCGCCATATTCGCTGCCGCCGCGCAGGTTGGGCACCGCATAAACGCCGCCCCGTTCCATCCAGGCAATGTTGGCGGAGCTGAAACGCGGGGTCAGGGGGATGTTGAAACCGCCGTAGGCGTAAAGCAGGGTCGGGTTATTGCCGTCCAGTTTGATGCCCTTCTTATAGGAGATCATCATCGGCACCTTGGTGCCGTCCTTGGAGCGGTAGAACACCTGTTCTGAGACGAAATCGTCGGGATTGTAGGCCAGCACCGGTTGGCGATAGGGACTGACGCTGTTTTGAGCCATATCCAGCTTGTAGATGCTGGGCGCCTGGATGTAGGAAGCAAAGCTGAAGTAGGCCTCGCTGCTTTTGCGTTTGCCGCTCAAGCCACTGACGCTGCCTTTACCGGGCAAGGCCACGGTGCGCAGGTAGGTACCTTTGAGGTCATGGACCTTGAGTTCGGACAGGGCGTCCTTCATGGTCAGCACCAGGAACTGGTCGTTAAAAAGGCTGACCTGGGAAATGGGATTGTCCCCCTCGGGGATCAGGGTCTTCCAATTGGCTTTGGCTGGGCTGCGGGTGTCGATGGCCACCACTTTACCCTTGGGGGCATTGAGGTTGGTCTCAAAATAGAAAACCGGGCCGTCATGACCGATAAAACTGTAGGAGGCTTCCAGGTCGGGGATCAGCTCCACCACCTTGCCGCCTTTTTGCAGATCCTTGTAGAAGAAGCGGTTCCGTGAGTCGGTGCCCTTGGACACGTAGATCAACAGGTAGCGGCCGTCTTCCGAGACATCGGCACCAAAACCCCAGTCCTTATGATCGGGACGCTGGTAAACCAGTTGGTCCTGGGATTGGGGGGTGCCCATGCGGTGGTAATAGAGTTTTTGGTTGTAGTTAACCCCGGACAGGGCCTCGCCACCTTTGGGGGCGTCGTAACGGGCGTAAAAGACCCCTTTGCCATCCTTGTCCCAACTGGCAGAGGAAAACTTGATCCACTCCAGCTTGTCGGCCAGGGGCTGCCCTGTGGCCACGTCCATAAACTGCCATTGCTGCCAGTCGGAACCGGACTTGGAGGTACCATAAGCCAGTACCTTGCCGTTATTTGAAACCTGGGTACCAGACAGGGCTACGGTGCCGTCACCGGACAGGCGGTTGGGGTCAAGGAGCACCCTGGCCGTGCCCTTGGGGCCGTCCTGCACGTAAAGCACGCTTTGGGACTGCAGGCCGTCGTTACGGAAGTAAAAGATGTTGTCGCCACGGCGGTAGGGGGCGGAAAAGCGCTCATAGTTCCAAAGGGCGGTAATGCGCTTTTCAAGCTCGGCCCTGACCGGTATGGCACTCAAATAGTCGTCGGCCAAGGTTTTCTGCTCACTGACCCAGCGGCTGACCTCGGGGCTGTCGGACTCCAGCCAGCGGTAGGGATCCGCCACCTGGGTACCGAAGTAGTCATCGATCTGGTCTGTGGTTGGCGTCTGGGGATAGCTCAGGGTGGCGGCCTGGGTATCCCCCTGGCCGGCCTGTTGGCAACCTGCCAGCAGGGCCACCGCCAGTGCGGAGGCGAGCAGTTGTCCTTTCATCTTGAATTCCTTAAAAAGAAGTACGCAAGGACTATATCAAATGCCCACCAAGGGCCAAGCCGGCTTACCGCCGCCAGATACCCGTTGAGCGCCTGCATAACCATGCACCACTAGCTCTTTAAGGATGAATTTCCTTATGTTGCGCGTTTTTTAATCTTTTATGTATCATGATGTTTTTAATGAGAAAAAATGCTTTAAATGGCTAAGGTTGACGTATTGGTAAACTAGAATAGCCATTTAACATTAGTTTTTCTTATGAATAAGCGCAATTTTTCTCGGTTGAGGCCCGACCTGCTGATCACCATAATGCGCAGCGTCGGATGGCGGTGCCATGGACATCAGGCGCCACAGGCTGTCCGACACTTGTTTTGGTAGTGTGATTGGTAGGCTATTGCCCCACAGGCAATGTCGACATTTGTTCTTCCCTGGACAATTCCTTCCTTCAATGTGGTTGTTTCGCCCGAGACCTTTGTCTCGGGCTTTTTTTTGGCTGTTTTTCCCCTTAGAACTCGAACTTGTAGAAGATATCCAGGGCCTGGTTCAGGCCGTTGACCGCCTGCAGGTAAAGGCGCGGCAGCAACTCGTAGCGCAGCCGCACTTCCCCGACGGAATTGAACACCCCTACCCCGTATTCCAATTGCAGCCCCGGCAGCAGGTAGCCGGAAATATTGACCTGGGTGCCGTCGCCGCTGCCGGAGGTGTCGATGGCCACATCGGAAAAGCCGATGCTCTCGGCAACCCCCGTCACCACACCGCCGACCTGGCTGACCCCGGCCGACAGCAGCATGCTTTGAGCCAGGTTGCCGTCCTGGCCGCTGTCGCTGTCCAGGCCTTTGCCCCTAAGCAGGTAGGACAATTGCTCGCTCTGGGGCATGTCCGGTTCCGAGAACACCTCCAGCTTGGGCGCCGCCGCCTCTCCAGTGACCCTGACACCAACGACGATACTGCTGTCACTCATGCTGGCACTGTTGCGCACCGCTTCAACATTGAGGTTGGGGCTGTCCAGGGCGCCACTGAACAGGATAGAGCCGGTGCGGATCACCAGGTTCTGGCCGTAGGCCTTGTAGGTGCCGTCCACCAGCCGGATCTCGCCGTTGCCGCGCAGGGCACGCTGGGGCTGCTGGGTTACCCTCAACTCGCCCTTGAGCTTGGTCTTGAGCCCCAGGGCCTTGAGGCGCACATCGTCACCCAGGCTCACCTTGACCCTCATGGCAAAGGGCGCACTGACCGGCACTTCTTCGAGTTCAGGGTCCTTGGTGATCACCACCACGTCCTTGGACAGGCTGACGGCGCTGGCCGGCAGCTCCTTGACTTCGATACGGGCCCAGGGAATGGCGATCTCCCCTTCCAGGCGGGTCGCTTCACCCAGATCCAGGTGCAGATCCGGGCTAACCCTGACCTTGCCATAGCCGGGGTAGCCCGCTTCCAATTGGTCGCCCTTGATTTGTACCTGGCCACGGATCGGCAAGGCCGACCAGTCCATGTTCCCAGACAAGGTCAACTGCCCCGCCCCCAGCTTGGCACTACCAGACAGGGCCGCCTTGGCCCCCTGCACATCCAGGCGGGTGCTGAGCTCGGTCACGGTAACCATATCGGACTCGGTGCGCACTGCGCCCTCTGCCAAGGCCAGGTGGCCGAAAAAGAGCGGCTGGTTGAGGGAGCCTGCCAATTGGCCTTCCCCGTTTACCTCGCCACTGAGGCTATGGACCTCGGGCAGCAGCGGCGCCAACCAGTCGAGCTTGAGGCCCTTAAGACGCAAGTCCCCTGCCAGGCGGCGCTGCTGTTGGGGGTCTTCGACCCTGGCGTCCAGCGCCAGTTGGCCCAACTGTTGGGAATCAAAAGCCAGGCGGGCGGTCAGCAGGGCATCTTTCATGTTCGCATCCAGGCTCAAGGATTGATAGCTGGCCTGGTTGGGCCCGGCGCTGAGGGTGCCTGGGCTGGTGGCCAGATGGGCATTAAAGTGGGGTTGCCCGCCTTGCCAGGCGAATGTCGCCTGGCCCGACAGGGCGGCGTCCCATTTGAACTGCTCAGGTAACCAGGGTTGCAGCCGCGCCAACTCCAAGCCTTGGATACGCAGCCCGCCCTGACCGGCCTTGGCCGAAGCTTTGGCCGCATCCAGGCACAGGGCTGCATCACCAGACCGCCAGCAATGGGCGCTGAGGCGCCCTTGGCCCTGCTGCCAGGCCAAGGCCACGGGTTGGTCAAGGCGCCATTGGTTGAGTGGGGTGTCAAACTCGGCGTCGGCCAGTTGCCCCTGCCAGTCGCTGCCGGCCAATTGTCCCTTGAGGGTCAAGGCACCGGCCACCGGCTCACCGGCAAAACGCAGCTTGAGCTGGTGGTCGGCCTCGCTGCCGCCGGCATCCAGGTGAATGTCGTTAAGGGCTAAGGCCGCACCTTGGGTCAGGCTGGCCAGGGCCAGGTTCAACTGCCCTTGGGGCTTTGGCCCCAACTTGGCCTCGGCCTTGAGGTTGAGGTCTTTAGCGTCCAGGTCGTCATAGCCAAGCTGCTGGGCGGCCAAAGACAGCTTGAGTTCGGGCGCCGCCTTGGGGCCGGCCAATTGCCAATCCCCGTTAAGGCCCCCTCTGAGGGCCTTGTGGTAAAGCCCCAGGTCGGTCACCTGCACCTTACCGGCCAGGGCCAGCTGCTCCCCAAGGGCGCCTTTGGCGTCAAGACGGTTGGGGCCGTTATCCAATACCAGTTCAAGCTGGCCGGCCAGGGCCTGGTCCAGCTGCACCTTGCCGGCCAGGGCCAGGGGAAAACCGGCCAGGGTGCCACTCAAGGCTGGCTGGGCCCACAGCTGCCACTGCTGCCCTTGCAGGTGAAAACGGCTCTGCAAGGTGCCACTGACATTGCCGGCCAGGCTATCGACCCAAAGGCCGGGATCCACGTCGGTGAGGGCCAACTGTCCCTGCCAGTCCACCCCCTCTTGCCAGGAAAGACGCCCCGAGACGGCCAGCTCACCTGAAGGGGGCTTCAAGGTCAGCGTCTTCAGCTCCAGGCTTTTCAGATCCCCCTGCCCGGCCATGGCCAGGGTGGTCAGGGGCAGTGAAGGGCCACTGGCGGCGGTGTCCAACTGCAACCTGTAGTCTTGCAGGCTGCCCTCGGCGCTAAGGCTGCCGGCCTTGAGGTGGTATTGAGGTTCAACAAGGGGCCAGCCGCTGTCTTGCCAGTTAAGGGCCAGGTTAAAGGGCAGCTCCTCAGCCAAGGGCTTGAGGCTGCCTTTAAGGTCAAAGGCCAGGGGGCCTTTGGCGTTAAGCACCAGGTTCAGGGTCTTAAGGGAACCGCCAAGGTCTAACCCCAGGGTTTCGCCGTCAAGCTGGCCATCGAGCAAGGCACTGCCGAGGCTGGCATCCAAACGCAGGCCAAGAGGCCAGTCGCCACTCAGCTGTGCCTGGCCACTGAGGCTAAGCTCCCCATAGCCGTGGCGAAGGGCCAGCCGGGCAATGGCCACCTGACTGCCCCTGGCATCGGCGCTCAGGCTCAGCAAGGGCAGCAGCTCTTGCAGTTCACCTTGCTCAAAACGGCTATCGGTGAGCACCATGCCTTTAACCTTGATGGGCATGGGCAGGGCCACATCGGGCAGCACCAGGGGTTGGGACGGGGCCGGGCTGGGCGCCGCAGCGGGCTCGGCCGCTGCGGCGGGCAGGGTCAGGGCCAGGCCCTTCACGTTCGGGCCATTGAGGCTCAGGCCATTGGCGTCCCACTGGGCCGAGAGTCCCAACCGCTCAAGGGCCAGGGCCAGGCCGGGCAGCGCCACCTTGGCTCCGTCCAGGCTCAACTCGTCCAATACCAGCATCAAGGGTAAAACCAGCGGCTGGCTGCTGGCCGCTGCCGGCGCCTCTGAAGGGGCATCCTCGCTTGGCGCCACCTCGACCACCAGGCCCTTGGCGTCAATGGCCTGGATATGGAGCTTGTCGTCCAGCAAGGCCGAAGGGGCCCAGGCCAGGCTGATCTCATCCAGGCGCAAGGACAGGCCCTCTCCTTGGAAGGCCAAATTCTTGAAATGCCAGCCCCGGCTGAGGTTACCGTCCACCAGCTCACCAGCCAGCCCCGGCACCTGATCTTTGGCCAGGGCCCAGACCCAACGGTTGCCGGTATCGGTCAACAAGATGCTAGCCGGCAGCAATACCAGCAGCGCCAACAGGATAAGGAAGGCCCAGGCGGCCCATTTCAACCAACGCATCAGAGTTCAGGCCCCATGGTGAAGTGCAGCCGCCAAGGCACGTGGGTTTCACTGACCCCAAAGGCCAGATCCAGGCGAATGGGACCTATGGGGGTCATCCAACGTACCCCAAAGCCGGTGCTGACTTTCCAATCCGCCAAGCCACTGGCGTAGCTGTTGGTGGCGGTACCACCGTCCACAAAGCCGGCCAGGCGCCATTTGTCGGCGACACGGTGATCGTACTCGAGGCTAAGGGCGGTGCTGTACTTGCCCCCCACCAGATCGCCGTCCTCGTTACGGGGCGCTATGGTGCGGTAGGCAAAACCGCGCACCGTCTGGTCACCACCGGTGAAAAAACGCAGGGAAGGAGGCAACTGGTCCACATTGTTGACCCAGACGGCCCCCTGCTCGGCCCGGGCTATGATGCGGCCATTCTCACCCAGGCTGCGCAGCCACTTGCTGCGCCCCCAGAGCCGCACAAAGCGGCTGTCCGAGCCCCAGCCCGGCTCGGACAACTCCAAGGTGATCTGCTGGCTGTCGCCCCAGGTGGTTTCCAGGCCGCCCCTGACCCGGGTGCGGTTAAAAGACACCCCGGGGATCAGCAGGAAGACATCGTCGTCCTGGTCGGCCTGGGTGTAGGACTCGTAGAGGGTGCGGATAAACAGATCCCGGCTCCAATCGTTGGTGCGTTTGTCCCAGCGGTGCAGGGCAAAGGTCAACTGCTGGCTCTCGGTGTCTTCCTGGTTGAGGTACTGGTAACCCCCTTGCAGGCTGTAGAACTCGTTGATGGGGTCGCCACGGGGCATACGGTATTCGAAGGTGGCCTCCTGGCGTGGCGCCGAGACTTTCAGCTCGGTGGTCAGGCTGTGGCCGTACTTGTTGAGAAAGGGCTTAGTCCAGGACACCGATCCCCTAGGGCCCTCATCAGACGAAGCCCCAATACCCAGTTCCACCTGGTTGTCGGCCTTGGCCCGCAGGCGCAGGGTCAGGGGAATACGATGCTCATCGTCGGCCTTATCCACCAGGGGTATCACTTCCACTGTCCTGAAGTACTTGGTGGAAGAAAGGCTGCGATTGAGTTCAGACACGGCCGAAGCCTGGTAGAAGTCCCCTTCCTCCAGGGTCAGCAAGGGATCGAGCAGGCCGTCCAGCTCCCGGTCGCTGTCGATGCTCAAGGGGCCGTACCGGTAGCGGGGGCCACTGGCAAAGTGCACTATCACATCGGCCGCCTGCTGCTCCGGGCGCACCTCGACCCGGGCCAGGGTCAGCTGGGCGTCAAAGTAACCCCTTTGCAGGGCCAGGCTCAGCAGCCGGCTCTTGCTGGACTCGTACTGGTCATGGCGCAGTACTTCGCCTTTTTTCACCGGCAGGTTTTCCAGCAACGCCTGGAACAGTTCGTCGTCTTTTGCGTCGCCTTCTATCTGATAGGAAACATCGCGATAGCGAACCGGCTCACCGGCATCGATGGTGATGGGAAGCTGGCCGTCAGATACCTGCCCAAGGCGGATCTCGGGCTGGTAGTATCCCAGGGCCTGCAGTGCCTCGCGAACCGCCGTCTCAATCTCGTCCTGGTAGCGCCCTGCTCCGTCCAGAGGCACGGAAGGCAGCTGCGCCAGGTAGATCTCGACGTTGTCCTCCAAGGCGCCGTCCAGGCCTTTGAGATCGTATTTCAGGGCGGGCGCTGCCCAAAGGGGCATGGCTTGGGCCAGCAACAGGCAGCCCAGCCAGAAACCCCGTCCCCTTCGCCGTAACGGCTTGAACAGGCTCACTTTACTCCTTGGCGCTTTGGCCCTTACTCGCTGCGGCTTAATCCGAAGTGGCGATAAGCCCGATCGGTGGCAATGCGCCCTCTAGGGGTACGTTGCAAAAAGCCCTGCTGGATGAGGAAAGGCTCCAGCACGTCTTCAATGGTGTCTTTCTCTTCGCCTATGGCTGCCGCCAGGTTGTCCAGGCCTACCGGGCCTCCCAGGAACTTGTCGATGATGGCCATCAACAGCTTCTTGTCCATATAGTCGAAGCCTTCGTTGTCCACATCCAGCATGTCCAGGGCCGCTGCCGCCATGGCGGCGTCAACCGTGCCGTCACCTTTGACCTGGGCAAAGTCCCTGACCCGGCGCAGCAGCCTGTTGGCGATACGGGGGGTGCCCCTGCTGCGCTTGGCCACTTCCATGGCGCCGCTCTGGTCCAGGTCCAGGTTCAGGTACTGGGCGCTGCGGGCGACAATGGTGGCCAGGTCGTCCACCTTGTAGAACTCCAGGCGCTGCACTATGCCGAAGCGGTCACGCAGGGGCGAAGTCAGGGAACCGGCGCGGGTGGTGGCGCCAATCAGGGTAAAGGGCGGCAGGTCCAGCTTGATGGAGCGGGCCGCCGGCCCTTCGCCGATCATGATGTCCAGTTGGTAGTCTTCCATGGCCGGGTAGAGGATCTCCTCCACCACCGGGCTCAGACGATGAATTTCATCGATAAAGAGCACATCGTGGGGCTCGAGGTTGGTGAGCATGGCCGCCAGGTCCCCGGCCTTTTCCAGCACCGGCCCTGAGGTGGTCTTGATGTTCACCCCCATCTCGTTGGCGACGATGTTGGCCAGGGTGGTCTTACCCAGGCCAGGGGGGCCGAAGATCAGCAGATGATCCAGCGCCTCTTCCCGGCCGCGGGCGGCCTGGATGAAGATCTCCATCTGGGTCCGCACATGGTCCTGGCCCTGGTAGTCGGCCAGGCTCTTGGGGCGGATGGCGCGGTCGATGACATCGTCTTCACGGTCGGCCTGGGGTTTGATAAGGCGGTCGGCTTCGATCATGGCTTACCTCAGAGCATGGCCTTGAGGGCGTCGCGGATGATGGTCTCGGAGTTCATACCCTCCTTGGCCACCTTCTTGATCACCGACTCGGCCTGGGCCGGCTTGTAGCCAAGGGCCAACAGGGCTGCCAGGGCGTCGTCCTTGGGGGAACTGGCCGGCACTTCGAAGTCGGTCAAAGGTGCCATATCCAGCACCGGCACCGCCAGATCGGCGCCAAAATCCTTGAGCTTGTCGCGCATCTCCACCAACAACCGCTCGGCGGTCTTCTTACCGACACCGGGCAATTTCACCAAGGTAGACATATCGTTATGGTGAACGGCCTGCACAAATTGCCCCACTGTCATGTTCGACAAAATGGCCAAGGCCAACTTGGGGCCGACACCGTTGGCTTTGATCAGCTGGCGAAACAGGGCCCGCTCTTCCTTGGTGACAAAGCCGAACAGCAGGTGGGCGTCTTCACGGACGATAAGGTGGGTGTGCAGGCTGGCCTTGGCCCCTATCTCACCCAGGGCAAAACAGGACTGCAAGGAGCATTGCACTTCGTAGCCGACACCGGCCACATCAATCAGGATCTCCGGCGGCTGCTTGGCAGCCACCTGTCCGGTCAATCTTCCAATCATAAGGTTCCGTTATTTTCGCAGGCGGCCACGCACCAGCTTGTGCTTGTCTAGGGCCATCTTAGTCAGGCTGGTACTGGTGTGTCCATGACACAGGGCAACGGCCAGGGCGTCGGCGGCATCGGCCTGGGGCGTGCCGGGCAACTTGAGCATATGGGTGACCATATGGGCCACCTGGGCCTTGTCGGCGGCGCCGGTACCCACCACCGCCTGTTTGACCTGGCGGGCCGAATATTCGGCGATGGGCAGGCCAGCGTTAACCCCGGCCACAATGGCCACGCCCCTGGCCTGGCCCAATTTGAGGGCCGAGTCGGCGTTGCGGGCCATAAACACCTGTTCTATGGCCAGCTCGTCGGGCTGGAACTGGCGGATGATCTCCGAGACGCCGTCAAACACCTGCTTGAGGCGCCCGGGCAGCTCATCGCCGCTGACCCGGATACAGCCGCTGCCCAGGTAGGCGAACTTGACCCCCACCTGGCGCACCAGGCCGTAGCCGGTGATCCGCGAGCCCGGGTCGATACCGAGGATGATTCGGCTCATGGGTTTTGCTCCCCCCAAGAAAAGCCCGGCCGCCCAAAAAGGGGCGGCCGGGTCATCACAGGGCTCGGTTTAGCCATGCTCAGGCGTCGGTCTTTTTGACGGCCAAAGACAGCTCTTCCAGGGCCTGGGGGTTGGCGAAGCTGGGGGCTTCGGTCAAGGGGCAGGCGGCGGTGGTGGTCTTGGGGAAGGCCATCACGTCGCGGATGGAGCTGGCGCCGGTCATCAGCATCACCAGGCGGTCCAGGCCGAAGGCCAGGCCGGCGTGAACAGGGGCGCCGTATTGCAGGGCTTCGAGCAGGAAGCCAAATTTCTCTTCGGCTTCTTCGCTGGAGATGCCCAGCAGCTTGAACACCGCCTGTTGCATGGCGTTGTCGTGGATACGCACTGAACCGCCGCCCAGTTCCACACCGTTCAAGACCATGTCGTAGGCGTTGGAGATGGTGGACAGGGGGTCTGCCGTCAGCTGCTCTGGGCTGGCGTTCAGGGGCGCGGTAAAGGGGTGATGCAGGGCGTAGAGGCGGCCTTCGTCTTCTTCGAACATGGGGAAGTCCACCACCCACAGCGGTGCCCACTCTTCGGTGCGGGTAAAGCCCAGATCCTCACCCAGCTTCAGGCGCAGGGCGCCCAGGGCATCGGTACAGACCTTGTAGGAATCGCTGCCGAACAGCAGCAGGTCGCCATCGGCCACCTCAAGGCGGGCCAGCAGGCCCTGGATGGCCTGGTCGTCCAGGAATTTCAAAATGGGAGACTGCAGGCCTTCAACGCCTTTGCTCAGGTCGTTGACCTTGAGCCAGGGCAGGCCCTTGGCACCGTAGACACCGGCGAAGGCCTGGTAGTCGTCCAGCTGCTTGCGGGACAGGCTGGCGCCACCGGGGACCTTGATCACGGCTACCCGGCCCTTGGGGTCGTTGGCCGGGCCGTTGAACACCTTGAATTCCACGTGGGCCAGCAGGTCGGCCACGTCGACAATTTCCAGGGGGTTACGCAGATCCGGCTTGTCGGAGCCGAAACGGGTCATGGCTTCCAGGTAGGTCATGGTGGGGAAGGCGTCGAATTTGACCCCCAGCATTTCCTCGAACAGCTCGGTGACCAGGCCTTCGGTGATGGCGCGCACCTCGGGGGCGGTCAGGAAGGAGGTCTCGATATCGATCTGGGTGAATTCCGGCTGGCGGTCGGCACGCAGGTCTTCGTCGCGGAAGCATTTGACTATCTGGTAGTAGCGGTCCATGCCGGCCACCATCAGCAGCTGTTTAAACAGCTGCGGCGACTGCGGCAGGGCGAAGAATTTGCCCTTGTGGGTGCGGCTGGGCACCAGGTAGTCGCGGGCCCCTTCCGGGGTGGCCTTGGTGAGGATCGGCGTTTCGATGTCCAAAAAGCCCTGGGCTTCGAGGTAGCGGCGCACAAAACCGGTGACCTTGGCACGGAAGATCAGACGCTCGGTCATCTCCGGGCGGCGCAGGTCCAGGTAGCGGTACTTGAGGCGGGCCTCTTCGCTGTTCTTCTGGTGGTCATCCAGGGCGATGGGCAGGGGCAGCGCCTTGTTGATGATGGTCAGCTGCTTGCCCAGCACTTCCACGGCACCGGTGGCCATATCGGCATTCACCTGGGACTCGGGGCGGGCACGCACCACACCTTCAATCTGGACGCAGAATTCGGCGCGCAGGCTGTTGGCCTTGTCGAAAACCTCTTGCAGATCCGGGTCGAAAACCACCTGAACCAGGCCTTCGCGGTCACGAAGCTGGACGAAGATAACGCCACCCAGGTCACGGCGACGGTTGACCCAGCCAACCAGTTGAACACTGTGGCCGACGTGGGCTTCGCGGATCTGTCCACAATAGATGCTGCGCATGAAACTTTGAGTCCTTTGACGAATTGGTGTGGCTATGACGCCATATTGGCGGACGATTATAGCGAGCAGGGCTTGGGGGATTCAATTCGGCGGCTATAATGCCGCCCATGTTATACCTCGGATGCCCCATGTGGTCACACCCGGCCTGGAAACACCTGCTGTATCCGCCGGGCACGCCCCAAAGCCAACACCTGGCCCATTACGCCAAGGTGTTCAATGCCATAGAAGGCAATACCAGCTTCTATGCCTTGCCCTCTGAAGACAGCGTCAAACGCTGGCAAGAGGCGGTGCCGGCCGGCTTTCGCTTTACCTTTAAGTTCCCCCAAAGCATCAGCCACCACAAGGCCCTGGTGGCAACAGAACAGGAACTGGACCAGTTTCTGACTCGCCTGGCCCCCTTGCATAGCCAAATCAGCCATTACCTGCTGCAGCTGCCAGCAAGCTTTGGGCCGGCGCAGCTGGGGGCCCTGGCCGCCTTTGTGGAGCAGCTGCCGCCGGGCTTGCCCCTGGCCCTTGAGGTACGCCACAGCGCCTTTTTCCAAAAGGGCGAGGCAGAGCGGGCCCTTAACCGCTACCTGATGGACAAGGGCATAGACCGCATCATCATGGACAGCCGGCCGGTGTTCTCAATGCCCGCCAGCAACCCGGCGCTGGTGGACGCCCAGCAAAAAAAGCCCAGGGTGCCGGTGCACGCCATTGCCACAGGCCAGCGCCCGGTGGTGCGCTTTGTCGGCCTGCCCGAGCCGGCCCTTAACCACGGCTTTTTGGCCCCCTGGGTCAGCAAGGTGGCCCAGTGGCTGGACCAGGGCCTTAGCCCCCACTTTTTTGTGCACAGCGCCGACAACGACCAGGCGCCGCTGCTGGCTCGCTGGTTCTATGACGAGGTGGCCAAGCGCCACACCCTGCCGGCCCTGCCCCCCTTTGCCCAGGCGCCGCTGTTCTAAGCGGCCCTCGCCCATGCAGGTAAACTGAGGCAAAATAGCGCCCGTTTTTCTGATGAGGTGGCCCATGTCCCAGGATCGCATCTACGCCCAACCCCACGGCGCCGTGAAGGATTTCGCCTTCGACGAGCAAGTGGCCGATGTCTTTAACGACATGATCAACCGCTCGGTACCGGGCTACACCACCATTTTGCACACCCTGGGCAAACTGGCGCCCCGCTTTGCCAAATCCGGCACCCGCATCTACGACCTGGGTTGCTCCCTGGGCGCCGCTAGCCTTGCCATCAAGCGCAGCGTCGACATCGAAGGGGTGGAACTGATTGGCGTGGACAGCTCGGCGGCCATGATCAGCCGCGCCGAGCGCCAGTTGGGGGCCTACAAGGGCAAGGTGGCGGTCAGCCTCAAGGAAGCCGATATCCGCGATATCGCCATCGAAAACGCCTCCTTGGTGGTGCTCAACTTCACCCTGCAGTTCCTGCCCCCGGAAGACCGGGACGCCCTTATCGGCAAAATTTACAACGGCCTTCGCCCCGGCGGCCTGCTGCTGCTGTCGGAAAAGCTGGTGTTTGAAGACAACGCCATCAATGACCTGCTTTGTGAGCTGCACTGGGATTTCAAAAGGGACAACGGCTATTCGGAGCTGGAGATCGCCCAAAAGCGCACCGCTATCGAGAACGTGATGCGCCCCGACAGCCCCCAAATCCACCTTAAGCGCCTGGGGGAGGCAGGTTTCAGCCACAGCCAGCTCTGGTACCAGTGCTACAACTTCGCGTCCCTGGTTGCCATTAAATAAGAAGGCCTTCGATGAACTGGTTCCAACGTTTCTACGCCGACATCGCCGAAGGCCAGCTGAGCCACTGGCTGGAAGTGCTGCCAAGGCAGCTCCGGGAATGGGAAGAGCAAAGCCGCCACGGGGAATTTCGCCACTGGCAGCGCATTTTGAGCCAACTGCCGGAGGTGGGCACCCAGCACCTGGACATCAAAAACGGAGTCACCATTGGCGCCCCGGGGGACCTGGACGGCGGCACCCAGAAGGCCATCGAGGGTTTGTTGCAAAAATTCCACCCCTGGCGCAAGGGCCCCTTCGACGTGCACGGCGTCCATATCGATACCGAATGGCGTTCGGACTGGAAATGGGACAGGGTGCTGCCCCACTTGTCGCCCCTTAAAAACCGCTTCGTACTGGATGTGGGCTGCGGCAGCGGCTACCACCTGTGGCGGATGCTGGGGGAAGGGGCCTGGCGGGTGGTGGGCATAGACCCTTCCGATCTGTTCCTTATCCAGTTCCAGGCCATCAAACACTTTGCCAAGGCCGCCCGCCCACAGCTGCCCATCGATCTGTTGCCCCTTGGTATCCAGCAGCTGCCGGAACTAAGGGCCTTTGACACCGTCTTTTCCATGGGGGTGCTCTATCACCGCAAGAGCCCCATCGAGCATATCGAGCAACTTCGGGCCCAGCTGAAGGACGGCGGCGAGCTGGTGCTGGAAACCCTGGTCATCGACGGCGACGACACCGCCGTGCTGGTGCCCAAGGACCGCTACGCCCAGATGCGCAACGTCTGGTTCCTGCCGTCGGCCGAGGCGTTAAAGCTGTGGGTCAGCCGCTGCGGTTTTAAAGACATCAAGGTGGTGGACATCGACAGCACCAGCATCGATGAGCAGCGCGCCACGGCCTGGATGCGCAACGAGTCCCTCAAGGACTTCTTGGACCCTAACGACCCCAGCAAGACGGTGGAAGGCTACCCGGCTCCGAAAAGGGCGGTGCTGATCGCCACCGCCTGTTAAAAGAGGCTTAAATCCAGGGCCTTGGACAACTCCTCCAGGGCCCAGATCCCCGCCACAGAGTTGCCGTACTCATTGAGTTCCGGAGACCAGACACAGGCGGTAAAGCGCCCCGGCAGCACCGCGACTATGCCGCCCCCTACCCCGCTCTTGCCAGGCATACCGACTCGGTAGGCAAAGTCCCCCGCCGCATCGTAAAGGCCAGAGGTAAACAGCAGGGCATTCATCTGCTGGGCCTGGCGCCGGCTCAAAAACTGCTCACCGCTTTGCAGGCATTTACCCCCTGTGGCCAGGAAACTAAAGGCCTTGGCCAGTTCCACACAGTTCATGGACAGGGCGCAATAACTGAAATAAGCGCGCAGTACCCTGTCCACATCGTTGTGGAAATTACCAAAGCTTTTCATTAGGTTGGCCATGGCGGCATTGCGATAGCGATGCTCGTATTCCGAGTCGGCCACCTTGCGGTCGATTAGGATAGAAGCCTCTCCTGCGCGCAGCCGGACCATTTCCAGCATGGCGTGCACCGGCGCCGACAGGCGCGAACAGAGGCTGTCGGCCACCACCAGGGCGCCGGCATTGATAAAGGGATTGCGGGGAATGCCGTGCTCGAACTCCAACTGCACCAGGGAGTTGAAAGCAGTACCAGAGGGCTCCTTGCCCACCCGTTCCCAGAGGGCGTCACCGTGGCGATTAATGGCCATGGCAAGGGAGAACGCCTTTGAAATGCTTTGAATGGAAAACCTTTTTTGCGCCATACCGCTAAAATACAGGTCACCATCCACTGTATAGACGGCTATGCCGAATTGCCGGGCAGGCACCGATGCCAAAGCCGGGATATAATCGGCCACCTTGCCCTGGCCAAAGTGGTCAGGAGCGGCGGCATTAATGTCGGTAAGAAGCTGTTGCAGGTCCACAAGCGAGCCGTAACGCAGAATACATGGGCCTATTGTCGCCAGGGACCTTGCAAATGCAACGGCAACCCCGGCGGAATTTAATTCAGAATGTGTTGATAGAACGTATGGTTAAATCCATGACCCCGACAAAGAAAGGACGTAAGGACATGCGCAAAGCGCTCTTGTTGCTCGGTGGATCCCTGCTGCTGCAGGCCTGTGTACAAAACCCGGCCCTCCAGCAGCCCGCTCCCGAAGTTACCCGCATTGAAAGCCACCTCGAGTCCCTGACCGCCTCCCAACAGCAGCAGTTGGCTGCCCTCCAGGTCCAACAGAAACAGGGCCAGGAACAAATCCTCAGCGCCCAGGCCGCCCAGCAGGCGTCCCTGGCCGCCATCGCCGCCAAGCTCAACGAACATCAGCAACCGGTGATTTGCCCGCAAGTAACACAACAACAATGCCCGGAGACCAAACCTATGCCGGTGAAGGACGACAAACTGGTGGTCGGCGCCCTAGAAAAAGTGCGCCTGCATCCTTCTGACGTGGTGTTGACCGCCCGTATCGACACGGGTGCCACCTCGGCGTCCCTGGATGCCCGCGACATCCAGACCTTTGAGCGCGACGGCGCCGACTGGGTCCGCTTCAAGGTGCCCACCGACGACAAAGGCAGCGACTACATGGAAGTAGAACGCAAGGTGATCCGCTGGGTGCGCATCATCCAGTCCAGCTCCGAAGAAGGGGAACGCCGCCCTGTGGTGGAGTTCAAGTTCGACATAGGCCCCATCAATCAGCGTGCCGAATTCAACCTGTCCGACCGCTCCCACCTGGAATTCCCGGTGCTCATTGGCCGTAACATCCTCAAAGACGTGATGGTGGTAGATGTGGGCAAGGAATACAGCCTGAAACTGCCGCCCATGAAAGCTGAAGACAAGGACGCCAAGTAATGATGTCGAGGGTGCCCTTCTACACCATAGTGGTGTTGCTGATCCTGGCTGGCCTGGGCCTGGCCATATCCCGCCATATCCAGATGGAGATCCCCTTCCTGCCCGGCGAAGAGCGCCCGGTCTGGCTGGTGGAAGCCCGTATCGATTTCAACGCCAGGAACGAGCCGGTACTGGTCAGCATGGATCTGCCCGACAGTCCGCCGGGCTTTCGTCTGTTCACCGAGCAGGCCGCCAGCCCCGGCTACGGCTTTTCGGTGATCCGCCATGACGGCAACCGCCGTGGCGAATGGTCCATCCGCCGCGCCGTCGGCCCCCAGACCCTCTATTACAAGGCCCAATTCCTGCAGGCCGGTGATATAGAAGAGCTGCCGGAGCAGACACCACCGCTGGCCCAGCCGGTAGATTGGGACGAGCCCCAGTCCACCGCCGCCACCCAACTGTTGGCCCAGGCTTCCCAGCGCTCTTCCACCCCCGAGTCCTTGACCCGGGAGCTTATCAAGCTGCTGAACCAGCCCGAACCCGGCCAGAACGCCGCTCTGCTGCTGTCCAACCACAGCGAGGCGGACCTGCTGGTCAAACTGTTGAACCAAGCCGGCCTGCCGGCCAGGGAATCCCAGGGCCTGTACCTGGAAGACGCCCGCCGTCGCCAGAGCCTGAGTTCCTTTGTGGAAATCTACGCCGATGAGCGCTGGCTGGTGTTTGACCCCAAAACCGGTGAACAAGGCCTGCCGGACAACGTGCTGATGTGGCACCGCCAGGGTATGTCTTTGCTGGACGTGACCGGCGGCAGCGGCTCGAACGTGTCCTTCTCCATTATCCGCCAGACGGTGCCGGCCCTGCAGCTGGCCCGGGCCCAGGCCGAGGAACACGGCTTCGGCCAGTTCTCCATCTACCAGTTGCCCATCGAAGAACAATCCATGTTCAAGTTGCTGCTGCTGTTGCCCCTTGGAGCGGCGGTGGTGGTGTTGATGCGCATCATAGTGGGCATCAAGACCAGCGGTACCTTTATGCCGGTGCTGATCGCCGTGGCCTTCTTGCAGACCTCCCTGCTGCCCGGCATCGTCAGCTTCGTGACGGTAGTGGCCCTTGGCCTGCTGCTGCGGGGGTACCTGTCCAGGCTTAACCTGTTGCTGGTGGCCAGGATAGCCACCCTGGTGATCCTGGTGGTCTTTATCATCGCCATCATGAGCATCGTCGGGTATCAGCTGGGCTTTAACACCGGCATGACCATCACCTTCTTCCCGATGATCATCATGGCCTGGACCATAGAGCGGATGTCCATCCTCTGGGAGGAAGACGGTCCCAAGGAAGTGCTCAAGCAAGGGGGCGGCTCGCTGCTGGTGGCCATCCTCGCCTTCCTGGCCATGGAGTCCAAGCTGGTCAGCCACCTGACCTTCAACTTCCCCGAGCTGCACCTGGTGCTGCTGGCGATGATCCTTCTGATGGGTCAATACAAGGGCTACAAGCTCACCGAGCTCAAGCGCTTTAAAGCCATGGTGGACCGGACATGAAGTGGGCCAGTCCTTTTGCCCTGAAAAGGGCCGGCATCCTCGGCATGAACCGGCGCAACGTGGCCTACATAGGCCAGTACAACAAGCGCAGCCTTTACCCGCTGGTGGATAACAAGCTCAAGACCAAACTGCTGGCCGAGAAATACCAGGTCACGGTGCCCAGACTGCTGGGCACAGTAGTGCAGCAGCATGAAATAGAGCACGTGGCGGAACTGGTCACCAACTACGCCTCCTTTGCCATCAAACCCGCCAAGGGCTCCGGCGGTAAAGGCATCTTGGTGATCACCGGCCGCCAGGGGGACGACTACGTCAAAGCCTCCGGCAGTGTTATCACCCAGGAGGACGTCAAGCGCCACATGACCAACATCTTGGCGGGCCTTTATTCATTGGGCGGTAAGCCGGACGTGGTCATCATTGAGGAGTTGATCGAATTTGATGACAGGTTCGACGGCTTCTCCTTCCAGGGTGTGCCGGATATCCGCATCATCATCTTCCAGGGCTACCCTGTGATGGCCATGCTGCGCTGCGCCACCCGCGCTTCGGACGGCAAGGCCAACCTGCACCAGGGTGCCGTCGGCGTCGGCCTGGACATCGCCACCGGCCGCTGCCTCAACGCCGTACAGTTTGGCGAGGTGGTCTCCCATCATCCGGACACCAACAGGGCGCTCAACGAGATCAAGATCCCCTACTGGACCGAGATGCTGGAACTGGCCGCTACCTGCTACGACATGACCGACCTGGGCTATATCGGCACCGATCTGGTGCTGGACAAGAACAAGGGGCCGCTGCTCCTGGAACTGAACGCCCGTCCCGGCCTGTCTATCCAGGTAGCCAACGGTTGTGGCCTGCTGCCTCGCCTGCGTCATATCGAGAAACTCAAACGCCGCCACAGTTCGGCTAAGGAAAGAGTGCTGTATGCGATGGATGCTTTTGGCCTCCCTGATGAGCTTCCCCCTGTTGGCCAAACAGGCAGCTGAGCCGTCCCTCTCCCCTTCCTTCGATTGCCAATCTGAACTGGCAGGGCTTACCGCCCTGCCCGCTTTCCCCCAAGAACCCCAAGCCTGGCTCCAGGCCGTGGATCAATGGCGGCTGCCGGCCCGCAACAAGCTGCTGGCCGCCTATGTGTTTAACGACGCCGCCACCGCGCCCCAAACCCGCAAGGCCGCTCGCCAGTGCATCAACAACCTGTCCCAGGCCTTTGAGAAACACACCAACAGCCTGCGCCTTCAGGCCCGCGCCCTGCTGCCCCAGGCCAGTGGCCTCGAAGCCCAAGCCCTTAAAGCCTGGGCCGGCTCCTCCAAAGCCCTCAAAAGCGCCCAGTACAGGGCGGTCAACGACAAGGCCCGCCAGCTCAGTCAGCGGTTTCGCGGCAATATCGACAAGTACGATGGCAGCTACCCGGTGCCCAAGGGTTGTCAAGGCAACCTGCCCAAGCGCTGGCAAGAGGCCATTCCCCTGCGCGGCGGCTCCGTGCTGGCCGCCCTCAAAGACGTGCCGGCCCAATGTCAGCAGGATATGTTCGTCGCTTACGAAAGCCGCCTGAAGGCCAGCAACGGCGCTGTGCTCAAGGATCTGCTGGCCGTACGCCAGCAGCAGGCCAAGCTGGACGGTTTCAAAGACTACGCCGATCGCCGCCTGGCCCGTACCCAACTGGGCAATGGCGAAGCTGTCTGGCGCTACCTGGACAAGCTGTCCAAGCGTAACCTGGCCGCTTCCGAGGCCGAGCGAAAAGCCCAAGGAGATAAACCCCTTTGGCAACTGGGCCAGGATGGTAAAAAGGAAGAGCCGGTCAGCTACCAGCCCAAGGCGGTATTGGCCGGTTACCTGGCCTGGCTGGGCCAGGAGTTGGATATCCAGTTCAAACCCATCAAGCCGAAACTCAACTGGGCAGACGGCATCAGCGCCTACCGCCTGGAACGCCAGGGCAAGGCCATTGGTGAGCTGTACCTGGATTTATTCGGCCGCGACGGTAAATACGGCCATAACCGCCACCGGGAACTGCGCCGGGGCATAGACGGGGTGCAGCTGCCGGCCTCGGTGCTGGTGATGAACCTGCCCACGGACAGCTGGCACCACAAGCACCTCAAGAGCCTGATGCACGAGAGCGGCCATGCCCTCAACAACCTGCTGGCCAGCCAGCCCTATGAGATCCTCTCCGGCATCAGGCTGCCCTCGGATCTGGTGGAAGTGCCCTCCAAGGTCCTCGAGCAACTGGCCTGGGACCCCAAGGTCCACAAGGCCGTGACCGGCATAGCCCACAGCCCGACCCCTGATGATCGCCAAAGCGGCATTGCCCTTGACGAGCGCATATTGAAATCGGCCATGGCCCTGGCCTACCACCAGTCCGGCCAGCCGGACATGGAAGCCATCAATGGCGAGCTCTATCGCAAGTACCTGCACCGGGACTACATCCCAGGGTTGTCGCCCCAGTACGCTTTTCGCCACCTGGCCAGCTATGGCCCGGCCTACTTCACCTACCTTTATGCCGACGCCAAGGCCAACGACATCAGCGATGCCATCAAGGCCGGCCAGCTGAGCCTGCGCCAGTTTGCCCATTGCATGCTTGAACCCGGTGCCAGCATACCGGCCCGCGACCAGTTGGCCTGTGCCACCGCTGTAGATTAAGGAGCCCAAGATGACAAAACCGCCTTTTGCCCTCTGTTCCCTGCTGCTGGCCCTGGCCCTGCCCGCCCTTGGCGCGCCTCAGAGCCAGGTGCCCACGGCCGAAGAGGCCAGCCTGGGTATTCAGCAGCAACTGGAACACCATCTCTACCAGTTGCCTCCCCGGGTGCAGGGCCACTACGGTATCCGCCTGTGGCGCCTGACCGGTGACAGGCAGTACCTCAACAGCGCCCTTTACGATCTCTACGTGGTGTCGGACCGGCTGGAGGCCATTTCCCGGGGCCTGACTCAACCGGGCTTCGTGGCCGACTACAGCCGCCGCCTGGTGGAAGGCCAGCCCAATACCGAACGGGGCCGGCTCCGTGAGGCGTCGGTCAAGGGCCGGGAGAAGTACCTGTTCTACGCCGATGAGCTGCTGCGCTATATGAGCCGCCTGGACGAACTGGGTTTTCGCCACCCCTCGGACCCTTACTTTCGCAACATCCTGAAAAGCTATGACTTCAAACCGGCGGTCACCGATCCGGTGATGATCAAAGCCTGGGCCGCCCAGTTGGCCAACCATGTCTGGTGGCTGCACCAGCTGGGCATTGTCGACCTGCGCCAAGACTTCGTGAAGGCTTTCAAGGCCACCTACCCCAACGACAAGGACGGCGAGCTGAGCGACCAGCAGTTCGAGAACAAGGTCTACGGCATGACCCATATCGTCTTTGCCGATTCCGAGTATTACCAGCGCCACCTGGATCCCAAAGAATACCGCTGGATAACCGATTACCTGACCCGCCATATGGACGAAATCCTGGAACGCACCAAGCCCGACGTCTATGCCGAGGTGGGTATCGTCTTTGAGCTGCTGGGACTCAAGGACAGCCCGACCCTGGCCCAGGCCAAAGGGGCGGTGCTGGCCGCCATCGATCCTGAGCATAAAGTGGTTTTGTCCGAACAGGGCAACCCGGATCTGGCCCTTGGCGAACACCGCAACGTGCTGGCCTGGATGCTGCTTAACTGGCCGGACAAACTGCACAAGGGCCCTTTGCTGGGCCGTTTCAAAGCCTTGAGGGACGACCTGCCGCTGTCGGTGGTCGCCCTGCCGAAGAAGAAGGATAAATGACCATGAAACGCTACCTTGCTCTGCCCTTGCTACTGGCCTTGGCCTTACCGGCCGGGGCCGCCACCCCGGCGGCGCCTGTGGCGTCCGATCTGGCTGCTGCCGCCACCTTGCGCCACACCTTTGAGAACAACTACCTGAAGTTGGGCTCCGGCGCTCGCCAGCACTATTCCCTGCGCCTCTACCGGCTGACCGGCCAAAAGCCCTACCTCACCGACGTGGTGGCCGACGCCTACGAGACCGCCAGCCGCCTTAACCACTATGTGCGGATGATGGACGACAAAGACGCCAGGCACGCCGAGTCGGACCGACTTATTGGCAACATCTCCGACGGCCCCCGTGGCCAGCGCCGCAAGGCGGTATTGCAAGGCTCGGGGGATCTGCGCTTTGCCATGTACCTGACCTATCTGTTGGCTAAATTGGACGATCTGGGCCTCAAGCATGAGCGCCAGGCCGAACTGCTCAGCTACCTCAAGGGCCATCCGGACCTGAAAAAGGTGATGCTGGAGCCCGAATTTATCCGCGCCTATGCCGCCCAGGCCGCCAACTACGTCTATTGGCTGGACCAACTGGGTGTGGCGGATATCCGTGACGACTTCGACGCCGCCCTGAAAGAAACCTACCCGGACAGCAAAGACGCCAAGCTCAGCAAGAAGCAGTTCAAGAACAAGGTGTACGGTATGACCCACGTGGTGCTGGCCGCCTCCGGCTATTACCAGCAGGACCTGGACAAGGCCAAGTACCAGTGGATCACCGATTATTTCCTGGCCCACCAGCAGCAGATCCTCGAACGCACCTCCGAAGACGTGATAGCGGAAGTGGCCCTGTGCCTGGAACTGACTGGCCAAGGAGACAACCCCCTGGTCAGAACCATCAAAGATCAGCTGAAACAGGCCATTGACCCCAAAGCCGGCATGATCCCCTCGGTTTCCGGCAAGATTGAGCTGTCCAGCGGCGAACACCGCAATGTCCTGGCCATCGCCCTTCTGGATTGGCCGGCCAAGCGCTATCCCGGGCCAAACCTGGGCCAGCAGGCCAAACTTCCCTTCGGCATCGTCGCCAAATAAAAAAAGACCCCGTAGGAAATCCCTACGGGGTTTTGGCTTCACAGGATGATTGATAAACAAACATGCTTTTGAGGAATGGCGGGCACTTAGCTCGCCACTGAAGGCACTATGCCATAGCCTTTTTTAAAAGAAAACGTTTTCGCGAAAAAAGTTGAGGCCAGTCGCCGTTTTCCAAAATGGCCATTTTCAGGCAAGCTGGCAGCAACCCAGAAAGAGGCAAATCATGTACAGGCCCAAGACCACCCTCGAACAATGGCGCATGCTCCAGGCCGTCGTCGACAACGGCGGCTACGCCCAGGCTGCGGCGGCCCTCAATAAAAGCCAGTCGTCACTCAACCATGCGGTATCCAAGCTCCAGGACCAGTTGGGGGTTGCCCTGCTGGAGGTCAAAGGCCGCAAAGCCTTCCTGACCCCCACCGGCGAGGTGCTGCTGCGCCGCTCCCGGGTGCTGACCGACACCGTCGAGACCTTGGAGAGCCTGGCCCGCAATATCGAATGTGGCTGGGAGCCGGAGATCCGCCTGGCGGTAGAATCCATCTACCCCCAATCGTTGCTGGTACAGCTGCTGGAAGGCTTCCAACCCCTGAGCCGGGGCTCGCGGCTACAGGTCTACAACTCGGTGATCACCGGTTCAGAAGAGCTGATCCTCGACGGCAAGGTGGATATCGCCATTACCAGCATTATCCCCAGGGGCTTTATGGGCCAGGCCCTGATGACGGTGGAAATGGTGCCGGTGGTGCACCACAGCCACCACCTGGCCGGCCGCACCAAGGCCATTGCCGCCGACGAGCTGGCCCAGGAACTGCAATTGGTGATCCGCGATACCGCCAACAAGCCCAGGGAAACCCAGGGCTGGCTCAAGGCGGAAAACCGCTGGACCTTCGGCCATTTTGCCGACGCCCTGCCGGTGCTCAAAGGCGGCATGGGCTTTATCTGGGTGCCCCGCCATTGGGTGGAAGCGGAATTGGCCGATGGTAGCCTCAAGCTGCTCAGCATCAAAGACGGCGGCACCAGGGCCGGTGTCCTTAACCTGGTGATTCCGGATCCGGACCAGATAGGCCCCGGCACCCGGCTGCTGGCCAACAATATTATGGCCTTGCACGGGCTCCCAGAGGTCGAAGATTAAGCAATTGTTTATACGGTGAATTTGCAGAGAAAACCCTTGCACCACCGCAGGGGCTGGGACACACTGTGGCACCATGCATGGAAGCAAAGACGTCCAAATGAACGCGACTGCCAGACATAGCCTGCATCGCCCTCGCCCCTTGAGCGTACAGATCCTGGGGCTGGCCATCGGCATAACCCTGCTGTCGCTATTATTGCCCCTGATGGGCTTGCCGGACTGGTTACCCCTGTTGGGTGCCGGCGTATCCGCCGCCCTGGTCTACTGGGTGCTCAACAACCCCGCCGAAGAATTCCTGGTGGTGCAGCAGGGCCAGCTCCAGTTCAAGGCCGTCAACAGCCGCCGCCTTGAGGCCCTGGCCCTGGACAAGATAGTCAGCATCCAGCCCCAGCAAACCCTCAAGCACACTCAGCTCAATCTGCAATGCCGGGACGGTTCCAAGGTCTGCTTCCAGGCCTATTACGGCAATGCCAACGATGATGAACTGCGCCAGCTCGACCATTTCCTGCGCCAGCACCTGAGCCAGCCCCCCCGCTAAAAGGCAGCCCTTTCGCTTGTTCCTGTCTTAACAGCGGTTGGTCGGCAGGCCGTTGCGCCGCCGTGATCCCTGTGTTGAGATGGTGCTAATAAAACCAAAAGGGAAACTCCAATGACGGCAAGGAAAAAGACAGTACAACTGTCTGTTCTCGCCAGTGCGCTCCTGCCCTTCCTGTCTCATGGCAGCCAAATCCAGACCGCAGACCCGCACGGCCTCTACTCTAAGCCGGGCCAGACCCTGGCCTTGACCCACGCTACCCTGGTAACAGCCCCAGGGGAAAAACGTGAAGACGCCACCTTGGTGATCAAGGACGGGCGCATCCTGTCGGTGGGCGGCAAGGTGCCCAGTGGGGCCCGGGTAATAGACACCCAAGGCGCCTGGATTTACCCGGGTTTTGTTGACCCCTATTCCAATTACGGCCTGCCGGACAAGGCCTATGGCCCAGTCAATGACGACGTGCCTCATTACGCCTGGCCCAGGGCCGGTGCCACCGCCCCCAATGCCGCCATCCATGGTGCCAAGGTCTGGCGCGGTGAGGCCAAGGCCGATAGCGAAGCGGCCAAACCCTACCTGGAAGACGGCTTTACCAGCCTGGCCAGCGCCCGCCTCGACGGCGTTTTCCAAGGTTACAGCGTGTCTCTTTCCCTGGCGGACCTGCCCAGCAACCAGCTGATCTATAAAGACAGCGGCCGCCAGTTCATGGCCTTTGACAAGGGCAGCTCCCCCCAGGCCTACCCCAGCTCCCTGATGGGGGCCATGGCCCTGGTGCGCCAGACCCTGTCGGATGCCGCCTGGTACAAAGAGGCCCAGAGCCACGAGGCCGCCAAGGCCGAACTGGAAGCCAACGCCGACCTGGCCGCCCTTGGCAACCTTAAGAGCCAAGGGGTACTGCTGGCCACCCGCCACGAAGACGAGCTGCTAAGCGCCGCTACCCTGTTCAAGGGGTTTGGCCTAAACCCCGTCTACCTGGGCTCCAACTTCGAATACGACCGCGCCGACGAAGTGGCCAAGGCCACCAACACCGTGGTGTTGCCGCTCAATTTCCCCAAGCCCCCCAAGGTCACCAGTGAAGCGGATCTGGAGCGGGCGCAACTGGCGGATCTGCGTCATTGGGAAAGGGCCCCCAGCAGCGCGGCGGCCCTGAGCGACAAAGGCGTGGCTATCGCCTTTACCCGCCACGGCCTGGAAGGCTCCATCTGGCCAGCCTTGAAAAAGGCCATTGAAGCCGGCCTGAGTGAAGACAAGGCCCTGGCCGCCCTCACCACGGTGCCGGCCAAGGTCAGTGGTATCGACACCATTGCCGGCCAACTCAAGCCCGGCATGATGGCCGACTTCGTGCTGGCCTCCGGCAACCTGTTCAAGGACGGCAAGGTGCTGTCCACCTGGACCCAAGGCCAGCCTCACAGCCAAGTTCCCCTGAGCCAGGCCGCCCTCTGGGGCGACTATCAGGTGGCGGGGGGCTACAGCTTGTCGGTCAAAGCCGACGGCGGTGCCAGCCTGAGCCTTGGCGACAAAGCGGTAGACAAGCTGTCCAGCCAGTTTGAAGACCAGCACCTGCAGCTGCGCTGGGTTGACGAGGCCGGCAGCCATTACTGGCTGTTGTCGGGCAGCGCCAAGGCGCCGCAACTGGCCTCTTTCCAAGGGGGCGCCTGGCAGAACCTGGTGGTGAGCACCAAGGCCGCCGAAGATGAAAAAGCGGAAGAAAACGGCGAACAGGAACTGGTCAGCCGGGTCACTTTCCCCAACCAGGCCTATGGCCTGGCCGCCCACCCCAAACAGGAAAAACTGCACTTCAAGAACGCCACCGTCTGGACCTCTGAAAAGGACGGCATCCTCGAGCACAGCGATGTGCTGGTGGAAGACGGCGTCATCGAGAAGATAGGCAAGGATCTCTCCACGCCGCGCGGCTACCAGGTGATAGACGCCACCGGCCTGCACCTGACCGCCGGCATCATCGACGAACACAGCCATATCGCCATCAGCGGCGGCGTCAACGAATTTGCCAACGCCGTGACCTCGGAAGTGCGTATCGGTGATGTGATCAATCCCAACGACGTCAGCGTCTACCGCGCCCTGGCCGGCGGCACCACCAGTGCCCAGCTGCTGCACGGTTCGGCCAACCCCATAGGGGGTCAGGCCCAGATGATCAAGCTGCGCTGGGGCGAAACCGCCGAGGACATGAAGTTCAAGGAGGCCCCGGCTTCCATCAAGTTCGCCCTGGGGGAAAACGTCAAGCAGTCCAACTGGGGGGATGCCTTTACGGTGCGTTATCCCCAGACCCGCATGGGGGTCAAGAGCCTGGTTGCCGACGCTTTCCAAACCGCCCGCGAGTACCAGGAAGCCCGCACCGGCTACGATCTGCTGTCCAGGCGCAACCGCAGCGAAGTGCTGCCGCCACGCCGTGACTACCGCCTGGACGCCCTGGTGGAGATCATGAACAAGGAGCGCTTCGTCCACGCCCACTCCTATGTGGCCTCGGAGATCCTGGCGCTGATGGAAGTGGCGGAAGAGTTCGATTTTCGGATCCAGACCTTCACCCACATCCTCGAAGGCTACAAGGTGGCCGACGAAATGAAGGCCCATGGCGCCTCGGCGTCCACCTTCGCCGACTGGTGGGCCTACAAGTTCGAGGTCTATGACGCCATCGCCCAAAACGCCTGCCTGATGCACGACAAAGGGGTACTGACCTCCATCAATTCCGACTCGGAAGACTTGATCCGCCGCCTGAACCTGGAAGCGGCCAAGTCCATGGCCTATTGCGGCATGAGCCCGGAAGAAGCCTGGAAGATGGCCACCATCAACCCGGCCAAGCAGCTCAAGATTGACCAGTACACCGGCTCCATCAAGGAAGGCAAGGCCGCCGACCTGGTGCTGTGGGACGCCAACCCCCTGTCGGCCCGGGCCCGGGTCCAGGCGACCTGGGTGGACGGCAAACGCTACTTTGACCGCAAGCAGGATCTGGTGGAACGCAGCGCCATCAAGGCCGAGAAAGCAGCCCTAATCAACAAGATCCTCAACAGCGGCGAAACGCCGGCAGAGGACCGCAAAGGCTACCGCCCTGCCGTAGTGCATTGGCACTGTGAAGACATGGACAGCCATCTGGAGGAAATGTAATGCGTTCATTGATAGCTGCCCTGTTGCTTGTTGCCCAGCCGGCCCTGGCCAACGACATGCTGCCCGGCAAGCCCCAAAGCGCCCCTGTCCTGATCAAGGGTGCCACGGTGCACAGCGTCCAAAACGGCGCCCTGGCCAACACTGATCTGCTCTTTGAAAAAGGCCTTATCACCGCCATTGGCGCCGATCTCAAGGCCCCGGTCGGTACCCAGGTAATAGACGCCAGCGGCAAGCACCTCTACCCCGGCATGATAGGCCTGTCCACCTACTTGGGCCTGTCGGAAATCGAAGCGGTGCGCTCTACCAACGACGTGGAAGAAGTGGGCACCTTTACCCCGGAAGTGGCAGCCGAGACCGCCTTTAACGCCGACTCCGAGCTGCTGCCGACGGTGCGCTCCAACGGTGTAGCCCTGGTGGAAGTGGCCCCCCAGGGCGGCTTGGTGGCCGGCCGCTCTGCCGTCATGCGCCTGGACGGCTGGAACCGCCGGGACATGATGGCCCGTGAAGACACCGGCATGCACCTCTACTGGCCAGAGGTGGGCGACGAACAGGCCCGCGAAAAGTTGGAAAACTACTTCGCCGACGCCGAAGCCTATCGCCAGCGCCGTTCCGACAGTGAACAGCAGCTGCTGGACGCCAACCTGGAAGCCATGACCGGGGTGATGGAAAAACGCATCCCCCTCTTTATCCATGCCGATGGCGGCGCCGCCATCCACCAGATCCTGCGCTTTGGTGACCGTTTCGGCCTCAAGTGGACCCTGGTGGGCGGCCGTGGCGCCGAAACCTACGCCAAGGACCTGGCCCGCCGCCAGGTGGCTGTGGTGGTGACCAGCCCCCAAGGCTTGCCGTCCAGTGACGATGCCCCCTACGACGAGGCCTTTGCCCTGGCCGGCATCCTCGACAAGGCCGGGGTAGAAGTGGCCATCGCCCTGCCCAGCTCCTGGTCGTCCCGGGACCTGCCCTTTGCCGTAGGCCAGGCCATGGCCTGGGGCCTGGACCCGCAAAAGGCCTTGGCCTCGGTGACCCAGGTGCCGGCGAACCTGTTGGGTATCGGCAAGCAGTACGGCGACCTGGCGGTAGGCCGCAGCGCCACCCTGCTGCTCACCGACCATCCCCTGTTCGATTACGGCGGGGTCAGCGTCAAGGCGCTTTATATCGACGGCGCGGCCGTGGATCTGGATAATCGCCAAAAACGCCTGTACCGCAAGTACCAACAGAAAGGACAGTAAGGAATGAACAAAGGCCTGTCGCAGCCGCTGCTGCTGGCCCTGCTGCTCGGCGGCTGCGCCACCGACTACCAGGTCAACACTAACCTCGACCAATCCCGTATCGAAGGTTACTTCGCCCCGGGCCAGGTTCAGGTGCTGAGCAGTGACGCCCTGGCAGGCCAGCCTTACCGGGTACTGGGCATGGTCAGCGGTGAAGCCTGCCAGGAGGCAGCCAACGAGCGGCCGGCGCAAATCGGCGACGCCCGCACCGACGCCCGTGCCAAGGCGGCTGCCCTTGGGGCCAACGCCATAGTGGTTCGCCAATGCCTGACCCTGGGCGGGGAGGACGCCGCCCCCGGCTGCCTCACCCAGGCCATTTGCCAGGCTCAGGCCATCAAAATGGAGGCGCCCTGATGGGCGCCTTTTCATTCGAGGCCATAGGCCATATCGCCAGCCCCTACGCCGAGAAATTCGCCGTGCCCCGCCAGCCTGGGCTGGTCGCCTCAGCAGAGGCGTCCCTGGTGCTGGAAGCCCCCTACCGGGGTGAGGCCCTGCGCGGCATCGAGGCCTTCTCCCATCTGTGGTTGGTATTCGTGTTCCACGAACACCTGGAGCGGGGCTGGCAGCCCCTGGTGCGGCCACCGCGCCTGGGGGGCAACGCCAAGACCGGGGTTTTTGCCAGCCGCTCCACCTTCAGGCCCAACCCCATAGGGCTGTCGGTGGTGGAACTTAAAGCCGTGGATGCCCAGGCCGGGGTGCTGACCCTGGGGGGGCTGGACCTGGTGGACGGCACCCCCATCCTCGACATCAAGCCCTATCTGCCCTACGCCGACGCCCTGGCCGACGCCAAGGGCGGTTATGCACCCGAGGCGCCCAAGGTATTGGCGGTAAGCTGGACCCCAGAGGCCCTTGCCGCCCTGGCCCAGGCCGGCAAGGAAGAATTGCAGGACTTTATCAGCGACGTACTGGCCCAGGACCCCAGGCCGGCCTACCGCAAGGGCCAAGCCGACGACAAGGCCTACGGGGTCAAGCTCTCTGGCCTCAATGTGCGTTTTCAGGTCAAAGACGATCAGGTGCAAGTCTTGGATATCCAAGGCTTTACTCAGTGAAGACCTTGAACCATAGTGGCTTCACGCCTCTATGGTTCAAGGACTCTCCATGCTGCGACTGGCCGCTGCCCTCGCCCTTCTCTTCAGCTTCGCCCTGGCCGCCGATCCCATCACCCTGCAACTGCGTTGGCACCATCAGCCTCAATTCGCCGGCTATTACGTGGCCCTGCACAAGGGGTTTTACAAGGACGAAGGGCTGGATGTAGCCATTCGCGAGGGCAATGCCAACCGCTTTCCGGTGATAGAAGTGCAGGAAGGGCGGGCCCAGTTCGGGGTCGGCAATATGGAGGTACTGAGCTTCTGGGCCGAAGGCTATCCCTTCGTGGCCCTGGCCGCCATCTACCAGCATTCCCCTTCGGTGCTGGTGGCACGCACCGACAAGGGCATCAAGACGGTGCGGGATCTGGTGGGCCACAAGGTGATGTTTTTTCCCGGCGGCCTAGACCCGGAGATCATCGCCATGCTCAACAAGGCCGGCATCAGCCCGGAGCAGCTGAGCCGGGTCGACACCTCCACCGACATCCAGGACTTTATCTCCGGCAAGGTGGACGCCTTCAACGCCTACCTGACCAACGAGCCTTACCAGTTGGACAAGCTGGGGCTCCCCTACCTGATCCTCGACCCCCGCTCCCTGGGCATGGATTTTTACTCCGACATCCTCTTTACCAACCAGGACTACCTCAAGGCCCACCCGGACCAGGTGGCCGCCTTTCGCCGTGCCTCTTTGAGGGGCTGGGCCTACGCCCTGGACCACCCCCAGGAAACCCTGGATCTCATCAACCAGCACTACAGCATCGGCAAGTCCCAGGGCCATATGCGCTTCGAATTGGACACTGCCCGCCAATTGATCATGCCGGACCTGGTGAGCATTGGGCACATGAACCCCAGGCGTTGGCGGCTGATCGCCGATGAACTGGCCGCAATTGGCCAAATCCCCAAGGTCGACGACATCAGCACCTTCCTCTACCAGCCGGCCGCCCCGGCCAGTTGGCACTGGTTGCCCTGGCTGGCCCTGGCACTGGCCCTTAGCGCCCTTGGGCTCTTGTCCTGGCGCTGGCGCCTGGCCCAGGGCCGGCTGCAGCGCAACATGGCCCGCCTGGCCCGCCTGGAACACCGCCTGGAGCATGACTCCATCACCGGCCTGCCCACCCGGGCCCGCCTGTGCCGGCTGATGGACAGGAACGAACAGGACGCCTGGCTGCTGATGGTGCACGTGGATAACCTGCGTTCCTTGAACCTGGCCCAGGGCTTTGACAGCGGCGACAAGGCCTTCAAGGCCCTGGCCGAGCGCCTCAAGCGCGAGTGCCTGGCCGGAGACATCCTGGCCAGGGGCGACGGTGCCCGGCTGCTGATGTACCTGCCAAGGGCCAACCACCCGCAAGCCGAAAGCTTTGCCGAAGCCCTTAGCCTACAGCTGGGGCCGCCGCTTGGGCTGGTATTGTCCTGGGCGGTATTGCCGGTGCAACCGGGCAGCAACGCCACCCAACTGCTGGCGCCACTGGAAGAGCACAGAATGGGCCGCCACCCGGGCTTCTAGATTGCCGGTGCAACCGGGCAGCAATGCCACCCAACTGCTGGCGCAACTGGAAGAGCACAGAATGGGCCGCCACCTGGGCTTCTAGGGGGCCGCCGGGGCTGCTACACTACAGCACCTTTTTTCACTTTTTGACGGCCAAGTTCGGAAGATGCGTACCAGCCAATATCTGCTGTCCACCCTTAAGGAAACCCCAGCCGACGCTGAGGTCAAAAGCCACCAGTTGATGATGCGTGCCGGTATGGTGCGTAAAATCGCCGCCGGCCTCTACACCTGGCTGCCCACCGGCCTTCGCACCCTGAGAAAGGTCGAAGCCATAGTGCGCCAGGAAATGGAAAAAGCCGGTGCCGTGGAAGTGTCCATGCCGGTGGTCCAGCCCGCCGAGCTATGGCAGGAGTCCGGCCGCTGGGAAGCCTACGGCCCCGAGCTGTGCCGCTTCAAGGACAGGGGTAATCGCGACTTCGTACTGGGCCCGACCCACGAAGAAGTGATCACCGCCCTGGTACGCGGTGAGGTGAGCAGCTACAAACAGCTGCCCCTGAACCTGTTCCAGATCCAGACCAAGTTCCGCGACGAAGTGCGCCCCCGTTTCGGGGTGATGCGTGGCCGCGAGTTCCTGATGAAGGACGCCTATTCCTTCCATCTAGACAAGGCCAGCCTGGAAGACACCTACCAGAAGATGCACCAGGCCTACTGCAACACCTTCAGCCGTATGGGCTTGGATTTCCGTCCCGTGGTGGCCGACACCGGCTCCATCGGCGGCAGCGCTTCCCATGAGTTCCAGGTACTGGCCGACAGCGGTGAAGATCTGATTGCGGTGTCCACCGGTTCCGACTTTGCCGCCAACGTCGAGATGGCCGAGGCCATGGCCCCGAGCGCCGAGCGTGCCGCCCCCGGCGCCGAACTGGCGCTGCTGGACACCCCCAATGCCAAGACCATCGATGACCTGGTCAGCCAGTTCGGTATCGCCATCGACAAGACCGTCAAGACCCTGATCGTCAAAGGTGCCAGCGAAGAGGCCCCCCTGGTGGCCCTGCTGGTCCGTGGCGACCACGAGCTGAACGAGATCAAGGCCGAGAAGCTGCCCCAGGTGGCCAGCCCCTTCGCCTTTGCTGACGAAGCCGCCATCCGCGCCGCCATCGGTGCCGGCCCCGGCTCCCTGGGCCCGGTTGGCCTGAAACTGCCGGTGATCGTGGACCGCAGCGTGGCGGTGATGAGCGACTTTGCCGCCGGCGCCAACGTCGATGGCAAGCACCACACCAACGTCAACTGGGACCGCGATGCCCAATTTGCCGCCGTTGCCGATATCCGCAACGTGGTAGCCGGCGACCCCAGCCCCTGTGGCCAGGGCACCATCGAGCTCAAGCGCGGTATCGAAGTGGGCCATATCTTCCAACTGGGCACCAAGTATTCCGAAGCCATGAAAGCCACGGTATTGTCCGAGCAGGGCAAGGCCACCGTCATGGAAATGGGCTGCTACGGCATCGGCGTATCCCGGGTAGTGGCCGCCGCCATCGAGCAGAACCATGACGACAAGGGCATCATCTGGCCGGACGCCATCGCCCCCTTCCAGGTGGTGATCATCCCCATGAACATGCACAAGTCCCACCGGGTACAGGACGCCGCCGAGCAGCTTTATCAGGAGCTGCAGGCCGCCGGTATCGAGGTGCTGTTCGATGACCGCAAAGAGCGCCCCGGCGTCATGTTCGCCGATATGGAGCTTATCGGTATTCCCCACAGCATCATCATCGGTGAACGTGGCCTGGACACCAACGAAGTGGAGTACAAGTCCCGTCGCAGCGGCGACAAGGACAACCTGCCCCTCGACCAGGTGGTGGCCAGCCTCAAGGCCAAGCTGCAAGCTTGATAAAAAAGCCCCGCATCTGCGGGGCTTTTTCTTGGCTTATCCTACCAGAGGGCAGGTTAAGGCGTTGTAATCTAAGCTGATATAGCAGGATTTCCGCCAGAGGCCAGTCATGTTCAACCCTGTCCACACCGCCCTTATCCTCTCCGGAGGCGGCGCCCGCGCTGCCTACCAGGTAGGGGTGCTCAAGGCCATAGGGCGCTGGCAGGGGCCCCACAGGGGCTTGCCTTTTCATATCCTCTCCGGCACCTCGGCCGGGGCCATCAATGCCACCGCCCTGGCAGCCTGGGCCTCTTGCCTTTGCAAGGGGGTCAAACAACTGGAAGGGGTGTGGAGCCAGTTCCACACCGGCCAGGTGTTCCACGCCGATCTCTGGCATTTGAGCAGCCATCTCACTCGCCGCCTGGCTCGCTTCTTCCAGGCCGACTACGCCCGCCAGCTCCAACCCTGCCTGCTAAACCCGGCCCCCCTGCAAAAGCTGTTGGCGGACAACATCCCCTTTGGACGCCTCGAGCACCAGTTGACCCGGGGTCGGCTGCGAGCCCTGGCCATAACCGCATCGTCTTATAGCCAGCGCACCTCGGTGAGCTTCTTTACCGCCGTCAAGGACTGTCACCCCTGGCAGCGGGCCCGGCGCATGGGGGTCAGGGCCCACCTCAACGAAGCGCACCTGATGGCCAGTACCGCCCTGCCCTTCCTGTTTCCGCCGGTGCGTATCAAGAACCAGTATTTCGCCGACGGCACCATCCACCAGCTCAGCCCCCTGAGCCCGGCCATCCACCTTGGGGCCGAGCGGATCCTGGTGATAGGGACCCAGCACCACCAGATCCCGGTGCAAAACCGCAACCCCAGCCACCCGCCAACCGTGGGGGCCATCGCCGGCCATATGCTAGACACCATCTTTACCGACGCCCTTAACGCCGACATGGAAAGGGCCTGGCGCATCAACCAGACCCTGGAGCTGGTGCCGGAGCGAAAACGCCAGCAACTGGCCTTAAGGCCCCTTAACGTCATGGTGATCCAGCCCAGCCAGGATCTGGATAAGCTGGCGGCGCGCCATTACAAGGTGCTGCCCAAGACGGTGCGCTGGCTGCTGGGCCGGGTGGGGGTAGCGGACGAAGCGGAATCCTCGCTGCTGTCCTATCTGCTCTTTGAAAGCCCCTACTGTAAAGAGCTCATCGCCCTGGGGGAGGCGGACGCCGAGGCCCAAAGGGGCGCCCTGGCACCGCACCTGGGACTGGTTTAAGGCAGGCGCTGGAAGGCCATCAAGGCCGAAGGGGCCGCCAGGGTGGGAAATTGGCCGTCGGTGACGGCCAGGGGTTGGCTGACCGCCAGACCCGGCACCGCCACCAGAACGCCGTTCTTATCCACCAGCAGCGGCCAATGGGCCCTGAGCCAGGGGGGAATGCCCCATTCCTGCCACAGTTTCTTCAAGGTCCGGCCCTTGTCCCTGTCATGGGGGTGAAAAGACGTGCTGCCAGGCAGCCCCTGAGTCAATTCCAGGCCCTGGATGCTGGCCAGGCCCAGGCCGCTCTGCCAGTGCAGCTCAACTTCCCCAAGGGCCTGCGGTATCAGGTACCAGCGGCCCTGGAAGCGGCCAAAGGGACCCACCCGCACCGAAGCGTCCTCCCTGGCCTGCTGCTGGCTCAGCATCTGGGCCAGGCTGTTATGGGACAGGCTGAGCCCCAGCTCAGCAGTCCAGGCCCTTAGCAGCAAGGCCGCCGCCTCGGACGGCACCTCGGCAAGATCCAAACTACCGTCAGCCAGACAGCGGCGCCTTAGCTCCTGGGCCAGCAGCCAGTCCCGGGCCGGCAGCTCCTGCTGCAAGAGCCCGGCGCTGCGGGCCAAGCCCTGGCTAAAGCCCCCCAGCCTTTGGTTGGCTTGGGGCAGAAGCCGTTGGCGCAGGAAGTTGCGGTCAAAGGCGGTGTCTTGGTTGGACTCGTCTTCCACCCAATGAAGGCCCTGGGCTTCGTGTTCCAGCTGTTGGCGACTCAGCCCCAACAGCGGCCTGACCAAAAGCCCCGGGCCAAAGGCCCTGGCCACCGGCATGGCAGCGAGCCCCTCAAGGCCCGAGCCCCGGCGGGCCGCCAGCAGGAAGGTTTCGGCCTGGTCGTCCTGGTGGTGGCCGGTGACCAGGCAATCCCCCGGCGCCATGGCCGCCGCCAGCGCCTGGTAACGCCCGTCCCTGGCCAGGGCTTCCAGGCTTTGGCGCGGGCCTTTTTGCAGGTTTAGGCGGTGGACGGCCAAGGGCACTTGTAAGTGGTCACAGGCAGCCTGGCAATGGGCAACCCAGGCGTCGGCGTTGGCAGAGAGGCCATGGTGGACATGGACCGCCTTGAGGGGATGCCCTTGCTGTTGGCACCAAGGGGCCAGGGCATGGAGCAACAGCAGGGAGTCCAGGCCACCGGACAGGGCCAGGATCACAGAGCCCCCGCCAAGGCGGGGGCTCAGTTGTGTATCGAGGGCGTCGAGTACAGCCTGCATCAGCAGTAGCCGTACCCCATCAGGCGCTCGTAACGGGTGTCCAGCAGGGTGTCACCGTCCAGGCCGCGCAGGGCGTCAAGGTCGGTGATAAGGCGGGACTTGAGGCGCTCGGCCGTCAAGGTGGCGTTACGGTGGGCGCCGCCCAGGGGCTCTTCGATAACGGTGTCGATGAGCTTGAGTTCCTTGAGGCGCCCGGCGGTGATGCCCATGGCCTCGGCGGCCACGCTGGCCTTGTCGGCGCTCTTCCACAGGATGGAGGCGCAGCCTTCGGGGGAGATCACCGAGTAGGTGGAGTATTGCAGCATGTTGACCCGGTCACCCACGCCGATGGCCAGGGCGCCGCCGGAGCCGCCTTCACCGATAACGGTACAGATCACCGGCACCTTGAGGGTGGCCATGACCTTTAGGTTGCGGGCGATGGCTTCGGACTGGCCGCGCTCTTCGGCGCCCACACCCGGGTAGGCACCGGGGGTGTCGATAAAGGTCATGATCGGCATCTTAAAGCGCTCGGCCATCTGCATTAGGCGCAGGGCCTTGCGGTAGCCTTCGGGGCGCGGCATGCCGAAGTTACGCTTGGTGCGTTCACGCACGTCGCGGCCCTTCTGGTGGCCGATCACCATCACCGGCTCCCCTTCCAGGCGGGCAACGCCACCGACAATGGCCTTGTCGTCGGCATAGGCGCGGTCACCGGCCAACTCGTCAAACTCGGTGAAGATGTGTTTGACGTAGTCATAGGTGTAAGGGCGCTGTGGGTGACGGGCCAGCTGAGCCACCTGCCAGGGGGTCAGATCGCTGAAAATCTTCCTGGTCAGTTCGTCACATTTGTCGTTAAGACGGCCGATCTCCTCGTTGAGGTTGAGATCGACACCGTTGTTGTCGCCTACCGCCTTGAGTTCTTCGATCTGGGCAAGCAGTTCGGCGATAGGTTGTTCGAATTCCAAAAAGTTAAGGCTCATGTTCTATCCATTATCCTGAAGGCTTCGCCTTAAGCGTCATACTGAAGCGTTACCGCCTCTTTCCCCAATAAGGTCCCCAGCTTGAACAGCAGCGCGTCCTCCGGCATCACCCGCCAACGCACTCCCAGGTTCAATTCACCCGCCGCTTCCTGGTTAGCCAGGTGCAAGGTGACAGGGCAAGTGCCCTGGCTGAAAGGCTCCAGCACCCCCAGCAACTGCTCGGGGCTGATGTGGTCCGCGACCTGCAACGTCAAACCCCGGGCATGGCGTTCACGGGCTTGAGTGATGGTCATCACATTACGTGCCGTCATTCTATAGCCCCCGGAAAAGTCATCAAAGCTGACCTGTCCTTCGACCACCAATACCAGATCCGGAGCCAAAAAATCCTGATATTGCTCGTAAGTGTCAGCATATAGCATGACATCTAATCGTGCAGAGCCATCATCCAGGGTCAAAATACCCCAACGCTTGCCGTTGCGCTTGTTGATCATGGGGCGTACCGCCAGCACCAGGCCGGCCAGGACCACGCTCCCTCCTTTAGGAGTCGGCTGAACGTCGGACAGTCTTGAGCGCACCAGGTGCTTGAGTTCCCCCAGGTATCTGTCTATTGGGTGGCCAGAAAGATAAAGCCCCAGGGTGTCCCGTTCCCCTTGCAGCCAGACTTCGTCCGGCCAGGTATCGGCCTGGGCAAAGCTCTGCTGGTTATCTTCGGGGCTTTCGTTGACCAGGCCAAACAGATCTCCCTGGCCGATACTCTGTGCCTTAGTGTGCTGTTCGGCGGCCTTGATGGCTTCTGGCAAGGTGGCAAAGAGCCGCGCCCGCTGCTCGCCCAGGCGCCCTTTGAGGCTGCCCTTAATGGGCCCAAGGCTGTCCATGGCGCCGGCTTGGACCAGCTTTTCCAACACCCGGCGGTTGACCTTCTTGATGTCGACCCTATTGCAAAAATCAAAGAGATCGCTAAAGGGGCCCCCTTGGTCGCGGGCTTCGAGGATGGCCTCGATAGGGCCTTCCCCTACCCCCTTGATGGCCCCTATGCCGTAGATCACTTCACCCTTGTCGTTGACGGTGAACTTGTAGAGGCCGACGTTGACGTCCGGCGGCTGCATGACAAGGCCCAGGCGGCGCACTTCGTCCACCAGGGTCACTATCTTGTCGGTGTTGTCCATATCGGCGGACATTACCGCCGCCATGAACTCGGCCGGGAAGTGGGCCTTGAGCCAGAGGGTCTGGTAGGAAACCAGGGCGTAGGCAGCAGAGTGCGACTTGTTAAAGCCATAACCGGCGAACTTCTCTACCAGATCGAAGATCTTCATCGCCAGTTCGCCGTCGACGCCGTTGGCCTTGGCGCCGTCTTCGAAGGTGGCCCGCTGCTTGGCCATTTCCTCCGGTTTTTTCTTACCCATGGCCCGGCGCAACAGGTCGGCGCCGCCCAGGCTATAGCCGGCCAGCACCTGGGCTATCTGCATCACCTGCTCCTGGTAGAGGATGATGCCGTAGGTAGGCTCCAGTATGGGCTTGAGGCTTTCGTGCTGGTATTGGGCGTCGGGGTAGGAGAGCTCCTCACGGCCGTGCTTACGGTCGATGAAGTTGTCCACCATACCCGACTGCAAAGGGCCAGGCCGGAACAGGGCCACCAGGGCTATCATGTCTTCGAAACAGTCGGGTTTGAGGCGCTTGATAAGCTCCTTCATACCCCTCGATTCGAGCTGGAACACCGCCGTGGTTTCGGCATTGAGCAGCTTGGAGAAGCTGTACCTGTCGTCCAGGGGAATGGCGGCAATATCCACCGGCGCTTTGCCCATGCGTTCCAGGCGCGGGTTAATCATCTCCAGCGCCCAGTCGATGATGGTCAGGGTCCTAAGGCCCAGGAAGTCGAACTTGACCAGCCCGGCGTATTCCACATCGTTTTTGTCAAACTGGGTAACAGGGTGGTTACCCTGGTCATCGCAGTAGATGGGCGCAAAATCGGTGATGGTGGTGGGGGCAATCACCACCCCCCCGGCGTGTTTACCGGCGTTACGGGTAACCCCTTCGAGTTTGCGGGCCATGTCGATAACGGCGCGCACTTCCTCGTCGGCGTCATACACCTCTTGCAGGCGCGGCTCTTCCTCGAAGGCCTTTTTCAGGGTCATGCCCGGGTCACCGGGAATGAGCTTGGAGATACGGTCCACAAAGCCGTAGGGGTGGCCCATGACCCGGCCCACGTCCCGCACCACCGCCTTGGCGGCCATGGTACCGAAGGTGATGATCTGCGATACCGCATCGCGGCCGTAGAGCTCGGCCACGTGGTCTATGACCTGGTCCCTTTTGTCCATGCAAAAGTCGACGTCAAAGTCAGGCATGGATACCCGTTCGGGGTTCAAGAAGCGCTCGAACAGCAGGTCAAATTCCAGGGGGTCCAGGTCGGTTATCTTCAGGGCATAGGCCACCAATGACCCCGCCCCCGAGCCCCGCCCCGGCCCTACCGGAATGTTGTTATCCTTGGACCACTGGATAAACTCCATTACGATCAGGAAGTAGCCGGGAAAACCCATCTGGTTGATCACGTCCAGCTCGATCTTCAGGCGCTCGTCGTACTCGCCGCGCTTCTCGGCCCGCACCTTCTCGTCGGGAAAGAGGAAAGTCAGGCGCTCTTCCAGGCCCTTCTCGGACACCTTGACCAGGAAGTCCTCGATACTCAGCTCCCCGGTGGGGAAGTTGGGCAGGAAGTATTCGCCAAGGCGGATGGTGACGTTACAGCGCTTGGCGATTTCAACGCTGTTTTCCAGGGCCGAGGGAATATCAGAGAACAGCTCCGCCATCTGCTCGGCAGATTTCAAATACTGCTGGTTGCTGTAGCGTTTGGGGCGGTTGGGGTCGGCCAGCACATAACCGTCGCGGATGGCAACCCGGGTCTCGTGGGCGTCGAAGTCCTCTTCCTTGAGGATCACCACCTCGTTGGTGGCCACCACCGGAATACCCCTGGCCTGGGCCAGCTCCACGGCATAATGGAGGTAGTTTTCCTCGTCCGGCCTGTTGGTGCGCAGCAGCTCCAGGTAGAAGCGGTCGGCAAAATATTGCTGGTAGAAGCCCAGGGCTTCATCCACCAGTTGCTGGTTGCCCTTCAACAGGCCTATGCCCAGGTCCCCTTCCCTGCCCCCGGACAGCAGCAGCAGGCCCTCGTTGTGGTGGGCCAGCCAGTCCCTGTCCACCACGGGGCGGCCCTGCACATAGCCACGCAGGTAGGACTTGGAGATAAGCATGGTGAGATTCTGGTAGCCGGTGTTGTCCAGGCACAGGGCCGTCAGCCGGTATAGCTGGTCCCCCATGGGTCCGCTGGTCACCCACAGGTCGGCACCGATAATGGGCTTGATACCGGCACCATGGGCGCTGCCGTAAAAGCGCACCAGGCCACAGAGGTTGCCCTGATCGGTAATGGCCAGGGCCGGGTAGTGCTGGGCGGCCGCTTCCTTGACGATGGGGCCGACCTTGGCCACACCGTCAACCATGGAAAAGTCGGAATGGACCCGCAAATGGATAAAGCTTGGAGTGCTCATGCTGAAAGTCCCAGTGCCAGGCGCACCGGTTTAAAACTGCGTCGATGTTCGTCGATAGGGCCCAACTCTGCCAGCTTTGCCAGGTGTTCGGCCGTGGGGTAACCCTTGTGCTTGTCAAAGCCATATTGGGGGTAACACTGGTGCAGTGCAAGCATCTCGGCGTCCCTGGCCACCTTGGCCAGGATACTGGCGGCGCCAATGGCAGGCTCAAGTAGATCGCCCTTGACGATGGCCCGGGCCGGCATGGCCAGCTTCGGCACCTTGTTACCGTCAATCAGGGCCACATCCGGCACCAGGCTCAGGCCTTCCACGGCCCGGCTCATGGCCAGCATGGTGGCCTGGAAGATATTGATGTCGTCGATTTCCGCCGGCGTGGCCCTTGCCACGCACCAGGCCAGGGCCTTTTCACGGATCTCGATGGCCAGGGCCTCGCGGCGCTTGGCACTGAGTTTCTTGGAATCAGTGAGCCCGGCGATGGGGTTGGCCGGGTCCAGGATCACGGCGGCGGTGACCACGTCTCCCACCAGGGGGCCACGGCCCACTTCATCGACACCGGCAATCAACATAACAGCTCCAATACTGCCTTGGCCGCCTGCTCGGAGGCGTTTTGGCGAATGCGCTCATGAAGGGCGCGAAAACGGGCCGGGTTGTCCTGCTGGGCTTCCCCTAAGGCGCCTTTGACAGCGGCAAAGATGGCATCCGGGCTGGCGTCTTCCTGAATCAGTTCCGGCACCCAGTCGGCGTCGGCCAGCAGGTTGGGCAGGCTAAAGCGGTTTACCCGCACCAGCTTCTTAGCAAGCCAATAAGTAAAGGGGTGCACCTGGTAGGCCACCACCATCGGCTTTTTAGCCAGCATGGCCTCCAGGGTGGCGGTGCCGGAGGCCAGTAGCACGGCGTCGCTGGCGGCCATTACGTCGCGGCCCTTGCCGTCCACCACTGTCACATCGGCCACATCCCTAAAGGCCGCTTCGATTTGCTCGCGGCGCTTGGCATTGGCGGCTGGCACCAAAAAGCGCAGGGCCGGGTTGTCGGCCTTGAGCTTTAGCGCCGCTTCTTTAAAGAGTGGCGCCATGCGGGCCACTTCACCGCCACGGGAACCCGGCAGTATGGCCAAGGTCGGGTGCTGCTCGGCAAGGCCAAGGGCCTGCCAGGCCGCCGGTACATCCACGTCCAGGGGCATGCGGTCGGCCAGCGGGTGGCCGACGAAGACGCAGGGATGCTGGTAACGGTCGTAGAAGGCCTTTTCAAAAGGCAGCAGCGCCAGCACCAGGTCGGTGGCGGCCTTGACCTTGAATACCCGTTTTTCCCGCCATGCCCAAACCGAGGGGCTGACGTAATGCACCGTCTTGATGCCCTTGTCCTTGAGGCGCTTTTCCACCCCCAGGTTGAAGTCGGGGGCATCGATACCAATGAACACGTCGGGGGGATTGTCGATGAAATGGCGGACGATATGTTTGCGGATATGCAGCAGGCGTGGCAGGTGCTTGAGCACCTCCACCAGCCCCATCACCGACAGCTCTTCCATGTCAAAAAGGCTTTCAAAGCCCAGGGCCTGCATGCGCGGGCCGCCGATGCCGTAGAACTGAATGTCGGGATGTTGGGCCTGCAAGGAGGCCATGAGATCGGCCCCCAGCAGGTCGCCGGAGGCCTCGCCTGCGATCATGCCCACCCGTAATGGTCTGGACATGATCACCTCAGCGAATGATGCCGCGTTCGGACTGGTTGATGAAGGCCAACAGCTCGGCAACGGCAGGCTCGTCGGCGGCCAGGGTGGCCAGCTCGACTTTGGCTTCTTCGAGGGTCAGGTTCTGGCGATACAGGGCCTTGTAGGCCTTGCGCAGTGCCTGCAGGCTGGCCTTGGAAAAACCACGGCGCTTGAGGCCCTCGAGGTTGATGCCGAAAGGCTCGGCACGCATGCCGGCGCAGGTGACAAAAGGCGGAACGTCTTGGACCACCAGGGCGCAGGCTCCCACAAAGGCATGGGCACCGACCCGGCAGAACTGGTGTACGCCGCTCTGGCCGCCCATGATGGCCCAGTCGCCGACTGTCGCGTGGCCGGCCAGGGCCGAGTAGTTGGCCATAATCACGTTGTTGCCGATGATGCAGTCGTGGGCCACGTGTACATAGGCCATCAGCAGGTTGTTGTTGCCGATGGCGGTCAGGCCCTGGTCCTGGACTGTGCCACGGTGAATAGTCACCGACTCGCGGATGACGTTGTCGTCACCGATCACCAGCCGGGTAGGTTCACCCTGGTATTTCTTGTCCTGGCACTCTTCGCCCACTGAGGCGAATTGGAAGATGCGGTTACGCTTGCCAATGACGGTGGGGCCCTTGATCACCACATGGGACATGATCTCGGTGTCGTCACCGATCTCGACACCGGCGCCGATGTAGCTCCAGGGGCCGACTTTGACGTTGTTGCCGAGCTTGGCCTCGGGATGGACGAAAGCTTGGGGATCGATCACGTTCAGATCTCGCGTTTGGCGCACATCAGGTCGGCTTCACAGACCAGGTTGCCGTCAACCAGGGCCTTGCAGTGGAACTTGCCGATGCCCGCTTTGAGTTTGACGATTTCCACTTCAAAGATCAGGGTATCACCTGGCACCACAGGCTGCTTGAAACGGGCATTGTCGATACCGGCAAAATAGTAAAGCACACCGTCGGTGGGCTTCTGATTGGCCGTTTTAAACGCCAGGATGCCAGTGGCCTGGGCCATAGCTTCGAGGATCAGTACCCCCGGCATGACCGGCTTCTGGGGGAAGTGCCCCTGGAAGAAAGGTTCGTTGATGGTCACGTTCTTGAGGGCCACCAGGCGCTCACCAACGGTGTAATCCAGGACTTTGTCGACCAGCAGGAAAGGATAGCGGTGCGGCAGATGTTCCAGCACCTCAAGAATGTCCATGGTGTTCATTTCAGTCATGATGGGTCGTCGTCCACTCTTCGTTATTGGCCGGACTGCTCTTTGGCAGCCAGCTTCTCTTCCAGGCTCTTAAGCCGCTTGTGCATCTCATCAAGCTGCCTGAAACGTGCTGCACTCTTTCGCCATTCCCGGTTGGGGGTTGCCGGCGTGCCCGAGCTGTAGACGCCCGGTTCGGTGATGGCCTTGGTGACCATGGACATGCCAGTGATGGTGGTGCCATCGGCGATGCTCAAATGGCCGGCAATGGCGCAGGCGCCGCCAATGATACAGTATTTTCCAACGGTAACGGAGCCCGCAAAAACGGTGGTGCCCGCCACGGCCGTGCCGGTGCCGATCACCACGTTGTGGGCGATCTGTACCTGGTTGTCGATGATGACGTTATCTTCGATGACGGTGTCTTCCAGGGCGCCCCTGTCTATGGTGGTGCCAGCCCCGATATCCACACGGTTACCGATGCGCACACCGCCGGTCTGGGGAATGGCTTCCCACTTGCCCCTGTCGTTGGCATAACCGAAGCCGTCAGAGCCGATCACGGCATTGGCGTGGACCTTACAATGGCTGCCAAGGCTCACCCCGTGATAGATGGCCACATTGGACCATAGGGTGCTACCTTGGCCGATACGGCTGCCTTTGCCAATAAAACAGTGGGGGCCTATCTTGACCCCCGCTTCCAGCACCACACCGCTTTCGATGACGCTGTAGGGGCCTATGGCCACGCCCTCCCCCAGCACGGCGTCGGGGGCGATAATGGCGGTAGGATGCAGGCTGTCGGCCGGGGCCGGAGTGGTATCCAGGAGTTGCGCTATTTTGGCAAAGCCCAGATAGGGATTCTTCATGACCAGGGCGGCCCCTTTGCAAAAGGGCAGATCCGCCTCGGCCAAGATCACCGCAGACGCCTTGGTGGCGTCCAGGTGCTTACGGTATTTGCTATTGGCCAGAAAAGCGATCTGGCCAACGGTGGCGCTTTCCAGGGTGGCGACCCGACTGATGATCAGCTCGCCATCCCCGACTACTTCAGCGCCAACCAGCTCGGCCAATTTGGCCAGGCTATATGTCATGCGTTACTTACCTTTGGAAACCTGAGCGATAACCTTGTCGGAAATATCCACATCGTTGGAGATGTAGGCGACAGCGGCGCGCTGCAGTACGACGTCATATTTGCCTTTGGCGACAGAATCGACGGCGTTCTGAATGGTCGTCAGCAGCTTGTTGCGCTCTTCGGCCTGGCGGCCGCGCATGTCTTCGTCCAGGGCCTTGCGCTTGAGCTGGTAGTCAGCCTGCAGGGACTCCATTTTACGGGACAGGTCGGTCTTTTGGCTGTCGGTCATGATGGAGGCATCACGACGGGCCTGATCCTGGATACCCTGCATCTGCTCTTCAAGCTTGCGAACCGCTTCGATACGGTCGGCAAATTCTTTTTCCAGCTTCTGGGCCACCTGCTCACGCTGGGGCAGGTTTTGGAAAATCTTGGCCATGTCCACAACGGCAATGCGGGCATCGGCAGCGGCAGGCAAGGCCATGCCGGCGGACAACGCCAGCGCCAGGCCGGCACCAATGAGTGACTTCTTCAAGGTTCTCTCCTTATTGTGATTGTTTCAGCAGCTCTGCGGCTGCGCCCAGCACCACCTTGATGGCCAGAGCCTCGGTCTGGGCCAACATGGCCTCGTCCGGGATCTCCTGCTGGGTACGGTTGACCACCACACCTGCCACGCAGCCGGCTTTCAATCCCTGGCTGGCGCACATGGTAAGAAGGGTGGCCGACTCCATCTCGTAATTGAGCACGCCCATGGCCTGCCACTCCTTGAGTGAGCCCTGGAAGCGCTGTACCACACGGCCGGAATAGGTGTCATACCGCTCCTGGCCGGGATAGAAGGTGTCGGACGAGGCCGTTACACCTATCACGGGCTTGACGCCCAAAGCCCGGGACGCTGATACCAGCGCCTCGGTGCATTCGAAATCGGCAACCGCCGGGAACTCCAGCGGCGCAAAGTGCTGGCTGGCCCCGTCCAGGCGCACCGAGCCTGTGGTGACGATGATACTGCCAACCGCGATATCCGGCTGAATGGCGCCCGTGGTACCGATACGCAGGAAAGTGCGTATTCCCAACTGGGCCAGTTCTTCCACGGCAATGGACGTGGAAGGACCGCCGATGCCGGTGGAGCATACGATGATGCTCTGCCCAGCCAGCTTACCACGCCAGATGGTAAATTCACGCTGAGCCGCCAGGAACTGCGGCTCATCCAACAAACTGGCAATACGCTCAACCCGTGCCGGGTCCCCTGGCACTATGGCCAGGGTGGCGCCGTCCAGGGCTTGGGCATCTATACCCAGGTGAAACTTACCCATGGCAGCTCCTTAGAAAGTGGTTCCGATATTGAATGAGAAGAACTCGGTCTGGTCGCCGTCCTGCTTCTTGATGGGACGGGCGAAACTGAACACCATGGGGCCCATGGGCGACAGCCACTGCAGGCTAAGGCCATAGGACGCACGGTAGGCAGAAGGATCCGAGTAGTCGTAAAGCTCGCGGCTGCCACTACGCAGGGCCAGGTTCTCGTACTGGCTGTAGTCGAACTCGGTATCCCAGACGTTACCCACGTCCAGGAACACAGAGGTCCGTACTGAGCGCTTGTATGCCTCGTCCAAGAAGGGGGTCGGCACGATAAACTCGAGGCTGGCCACCGCCATGGCGTTACCGCCCAGGGCGCCGCCCACGTAGACCTGGTCCTCGGAAGGCGGCAGGTACGGCGGGCTGGTGCCACCGTCTACCCCAATCTTCTGGCGGTAGATGGCGCGAGAACCGATGGAGTTGGACTCAAAGCCCCGCATGGTCTGGCTACCGCCAGCATAGAAGTTTTCCCAGAACGGCAGGATGTTGTCCTGGCCGTTGGTGGTGCCATAGCCCTGGGCGTAGCCCAGCTTCAGGTTGGTGGAGATCACCCAGTCCTGGTTGCGGTCCAAAGGCCAGTAGTTACGGGCGTTGAAGTTGAGCTTGTAGTAGTTCAGCTCAGAGTCTGGCGTGGTCATGGACAACGACAGATCCTGGCTGGAACCGGCGCTGGGGAAGGTACCCCTGTTGAGGGTACGGCGGCTCCAGCCGGCGGTCAGCTCGACTTCGTCATAGGCGATCTTGCCGTCCAGGATGTCCTGGTCGGAATACACCTTATAGAAACGCAGCGCCTGGTCGTGGGAGTTGATCGAACTCAGTTTGGAGTTCTTGTAACCAATACCGAAGTTCAGGCGGTTGTATTCGTTGACCGGGAAGCCAAAGGTGGTGTTAAGACCCCAGGAGCTCTGGTCGTAGGCTTCCAGGTAAGCGCTACCGTAGTCGATGTCGCTATAGTAGAGACGGCCGCCCAGGCTGATGGCATCGATGGTGAAATAGGGGTCCAGGTAGCTCAGGCTCACCTGCTTCTGGTAGTTGTTGGTGGAGACGTTGATGCCCACCGACTTACCAGAGCCCAGCCAGTTGCTTTGGCTGATACCGGCGCTCAGAGACAGGCCACCATAGGAGCCGTAGCCGACACCGGCGTTCAAGGAGCCGGAGGGCTGCTCTTTGACCTTGAAGTTGACGTCCACCTGATCGGGCTGGTCGGTTGACCTGTCGATGTCGTTTTCCACCGTCTCGAAGAAGCCGAGGCGGTTCAAACGGTCGTTGGACAGCTCCACCAGGCTGTTGGACAGCCAGGTGCCTTCCATCTGCCGCACTTCCCGGCGCAGTACTTCGTCCGAGGTGGTGGCGTTGCCTTCGAAATTGACCCTGTTGACGTAGATCCGCGAACCCGGATCGATGTTGATGGTCAGGGTCACTTCCTTGGTCTTGTCGTCAATCTGCGGGTAGGTGGTGACCTTGGGATAGGCGTAACCGAAGCGGCCCAGGAACTTGGCCAGCATCTCTTCGGTGAAAGTCACTTCGGCGCCGCTGTAGGTGCTGCCGGACTGGATAGGCACCAGCTTTTCCATCAGCTCCTTTTTGTTCAAAAGGTTGCCGACCAGCTTCACTTCCTTGACCTTGTAGATCTCGCCTTCGGTCACGTTAACGGTGACATAGACACCGGTACGCTCGGGGCTCATGGACACCTGGGTGGAGTCCACGTTAAAGCGCAGGTAGCCCCGGTCCAGGTAGTAGGACTTGAGGGTCTCGAGATCCGACTCCAGCTTTTGCTTCTGGTAGCGCTTCTCGGAGAACACCTGCCACCAGGCCAGCTTGTCTTTCAGTTCCAGCTTGTCGAGCAGTTCCTCGTTGGAAAAAACCTTGTTACCAACGATATTGATCTGCTGGATTTCGGCCGCCTTACCTTCTTTGAAGTTGAACTTCAGGCCGATGCGGTTGCGGGGCAGCGGCGTGGCCACGGCCTTAACGCTGGCGTCGTACTTGCCGACGGAATAGTAGAAGTCCACCAGACCTTTTTCGATTTGGGTGAGCATGGTTCTGTCCAGGGGTTCACCGACCCGGACATTGGAATCTTCCAGGCTCTGCTTGAGCTGTTCTTCCTTGATGTCCTTGTTGCCGCTGAAATCGATGGAGCTGATAGTCGGGCGTTCTTTAACCTTGATGATCAAGGTGTTGGCGTCACGCAGCACTTCGATGTTCTCGAAGTGGGTTGAGCTGTAAAGGCTGCGGATCAGTTGGGACACGCGGGCTTGATCCACGATGTCACCGGTCTTGACCGGTACATAGGTCAGGGCCGCTGACAAGGCGACCCGCTGCAGTCCATCGATCCGAATGTCGTCGACTTTAAAGGCATCCATGGCCTGGCTGGGCACGGAAACGGCCGCCAGCACCGAGGCGCACAGCAATGATTGCACGGCTCTCATTGATTTTATTTATCCGTCCTTGCCCCGCTATAACCTTGCGAGGTCGTTAAATATGGCAATGCCCATCAGCGTCAGCAGCAGTGCGGCGCCCAGGCGGAAGGCCACGTCTTGTGCCCGCTCCGACAGGGGTTTGCCTCGCACCGCTTCGCACAGAAAGAACAGCAGATGACCGCCGTCCAAAACAGGCAACGGCAACAAGTTAATGATGCCCAGATTAACACTGATAAGCCCTAAAAAACCAAGAAAATAGGCAAAGCCAATGCCGGCCGACGCCCCTGCGCCCTGCGCTATGGCAATGGGCCCGGAGAGGTTGTCCAGAGCCAGATCCCCTGTCACCAGTTTGGCCAGGGTGCTGCCGGTAAGGCTAACCATCTGCCAGGTGCGTTTAACACCTTCTTGCAATGCATCCAGCGGCCCGAAGCGGATCTCGGTCAGCATACCCTCCGGCCAGCTTGGTGCCACAGGATAAAGGCCGACATAGCCTTGCCCATCTCGCTCATCTGGGACCACGGTCAACGTCATTCGTTCACCGTCCCGCTCAATCAAAAATTCCAGGGGCTTATTGGGCGACTGCTGCACCGCCTTGACGAAGCCGTCCCAGTCCAGGGTTTGACCGTCGGCCAGGGCCAACAGTTTATCGCCGGGCTTAAGGCCGGCCCGTTCGGCGGCATCACCGGCCTTGAGCTTATCCACCACCAGGTCAAAACGGGGGCGAAAAGGCACTATGCCGAGGCTGGTCAGGCTGCTTTGTTGGTCCGGGTTGAACTGCCACTGGCGGGTGTCAAAACGGACATCATGGATAAGGCCGTCGTTGTCCTTGACCTGCAATGCGATGCTGGGCTCGCCGATGTGGGCCACCAGCGCCAGATTGACCTCTTCCCAGCTGCGGGTCTGCTGGTCGTCGATGCTGAAGATCTCCCCCAGGGGCAGCTTGGCCTCGGCAGCGATGGATTGGGGCGCCACGGCCCCCACCACCGGCTTGATGGCGGGTACCCCCACCATCCACATCAGCCAGTAGACCAGGATGGCAAACAGGATATTGGCGGCCGGGCCGGCAGCCACAATGGCAGTTCGAGCCTTGAGGGACTTGTTGTTAAAGGCCAGATGCCGATCCTCTGGCGCCACTTCGGCCACCCGCTCGTCCAGCATCTTGACGTACCCCCCCAAGGGGATGGCGGCCAGCACATATTCGGTGCCGTCCCGCCCTACCCGGCGCAGCAGGGCCGGGCCAAAGCCGATGGAAAAGCGCTCGACCTTGACGCCGCAGCGCCTGGCCACCCAGAAATGGCCATATTCATGAATGGTGATCAGCAGGCCCAGGGCCAGGATGAAGAAAAACAGGTTCCACAACAGGGTTAGCATGGCAGCAGGCGTTCCGCATAGTGACGAGCTTCTTGGTCAAGCTCGAGGATACTGCGCAAATCCCTGGCTGTCTTGTGGGCAAGTGTGTCGAGACTTTGCTCAACCAGCCCGGCAATGCCGGTAAAGGGCAGCCGCCCCTTCAAGAAGGCGTCCACCGCCACTTCGTTGGCGGCGTTAAGCACAGTGGTGGCCCCTTGGCCCAGGCGGCAAGCGTTAATGGCCAGGTACAGGCAGGGATATCGGGCCGGGTCGGGCTGGTCGAAGCTGAACTGGCCCAGGGAGAAGAAATCCAGGGGCTCAACCCCAGCGTCGATGCGCTCGGGATAGGCCATGGCATGGGCTATGGGGGTACGCATGTCCGGGTTGCCCATCTGGGCCAGCACCGAACCGTCGCTGTAGCGGACCATGGAATGGATGATACTTTGCGGGTGCAGCACCACCTGGATGTCATCCACGGCGCAATCGAACAGCCAGCGCGCCTCGATAAATTCCAGGCCCTTGTTCATCATGGTGGCGGAATCCACCGAGATCTTCTGGCCCATGGACCAGTTGGGGTGGGCCACGGCCTGGGCCGGGGTAATGGCGCCAAAACTGGCCAGGTCCCGGGTCCGGAAGGGGCCGCCAGAACCGGTCAGCAAGATCTGCGACACCCCATGGTGGCGGTAGTGGTCCCCCTGCTGGCAGGCAAAAGGCAGGGACTGGAAGATGGCATTATGTTCGGAGTCGATGGGCAGCAGCTCGGCGCCGTGGCGGGCCACCTCATCCATAAACAGCTCCCCTGACATCACCAGGGCTTCCTTGTTGGCCAGCAGCACCCTTTTACCGGCGCGGACTGCGGCCAGGGTCGGCAGAAGGCCGGCGGCGCCGACGATGGCGGCCATCACCTGGCGAGCGTCCGGGTGGGCAGCGATGTCTTCCAAGGCCTTGGCACCGGTAAGTAGTTCGGTCTGGCTGCCGGCGGCTTTCAGCTCGGCCCGCAACCACTGGCTTTTGCCCTCTTCCACCAGCACCGCCTGCTGGGGGAAAAACTGCAGGCACAGGGCCAGCAACTTCTCGGCATTAGAGTGGGCAGAGAGCGCCACCACCCGGTACTTGTCCGGGTGGCGGGCGATGACGTCCAGGGTGGAGTCACCGATAGAACCGGTGGCTCCCAGTACCACTACCCCTTGCATCAGACCCCCATGGCCAGCATCACCAGCACGAAGATGGGCGCTGCCGCCGTAATGGAGTCGATGCGGTCAAGGATGCCTCCGTGGCCCGGCAGGATGGAGCCCGAATCCTTAATGCCCGCCTCACGCTTGAACATGGACTCGCTCAAATCCCCGAGGATGGAAGCCAGTACGGTCAGGGCGCTGGCCACCACTATGGCGCTGGCCGAAATGCTGGCCGGGCGCAGGTAGAGGCAGGCCGCACAGATGGCCATGGCCAGCAGCAGGCCGCCGGCCGCCCCTTCCAGGGTCTTGTTGGGGCTGACCTTGGGGGACAACTTGTGTTTACCGAAGGTGCGGCCGGCAAAATAGGCGCCGGTATCGGCAGCCCATACCAGCAACAACACGAACAGTATGGCCCAGGCACCGAACAGGGGGTCTTCCTGGTAACGCCAGCTGCGCAGCACCACCAGACCGGCCCAGGTGGGCAGCAGGGTCAGGGCGCCGAAGATGAGGCGCCAGCGTTTATGCTGCTGCCAAAAACGGGTGGGCTCAGGGTATTGGGTGATAAGCACGGCAGCTACCGTCCACCAGAACCCGGCCAACAGCACCATCAGGCTGTAAAAACCGGCAGGCTGGCCACCGGCCCACAGGGCCGATACCGGCACCACGTATTGCACCAGGGCCAAAATGGCAAAGGTGATGGTGGCCAGCAGGCCCTGGTAGAAACGGCCTTTAAGGCCGGCCAGGGGGGCCCATTCCCAGCCACCGATGGCGATAAGGACGGCCGCCACCCAACCGAAGGCGTCCAAAGGCAGCCAGAAGATCACCAGCAGCGCGACGGGCAGCAGGAGCAAGGCGGTTATGATCCGTTGCTTGAGCAAAATCGTTATCCTTATTTTGATTCGTTCATCCAGGCCCGAACCTGGGCACCGGTACAACCAAAGCGGCGTTCCCGGCTCAAGAATGCAGCCACGGCCTCAGAAAAGGCCTGCTCGCCAAAATCGGGCCAAAGGGTGTCGGTGAAATACAGCTCAGCATAGGCCAGCTGCCACAGCAGGAAATTGGAAATGCGATGGTCGCCGCCGGTGCGGATCATCAAGTCCACCGCTGGCAATTCGGCCAGGCACAGCTGCTTGGCGAAGAAGTCTTCTGTTATGTCGCTGCTTTGCAGCTCGCCCTGGACGGCCTGCTCAACCAACTGGCGGGTGGCTTGGACTATGTCCCAACGGCCACCGTAGTTAGCCGCCACATTCAGCACCAGGCCGGTGTTGTCGGCGGTCAGGGCCTGGGCTTCATCGATTTTCTTTTTCAGGCGCGCCGAAAAGGCGCTGCAGTCACCGATAACCCGCAGCTTGATATTGTTCTTGTGGAGTTTCTTCACTTCCCTGCCGAGGACCAGCAGGAACAGTTCCATCAGGAAGTTGACCTCTTCCTCTGGCCGGCGCCAGTTTTCCGAGGAAAAGGCAAAAAGGGTCAGGGCTTCTACCCCCAGGCGGGTGGCACACCGCACGGTTTCCCGCACCGCTTCCACACCTTGTTTGTGCCCCATGATCCTGGCCTTGCCACGGCTCTCCGCCCAGCGCCCATTACCATCCATGATGATGGCAATGTGGCGGGGGCTTGCCTTGCCTGAAGCGGCATCAACGGCAGGGATTTGAGACATCGATCGGTTACCTTGGTTTTTAAATAAACAAACGCCGCACAGCAAAGCCATGCGGCGTCAAAACCTTACCCGATCAGGCCTTAGAATTCCATCAGCTCGGCTTCTTTGGCAGCCAGGACTTCATCGACCTGCTTCACAAAAGCGTCAGTCAGTTTCTGGATTTCGTCCTGAGCACGACGCTCGTCATCCTCGGAGATTTCCTTGTCCTTGAGCAGGGCCTTGATGTCGTTGTTGGCATCGCGGCGCACGTTGCGGATAGCCACACGGCCGTTTTCCGCTTCACCGCGCACCAACTTGACCAGATCCTTGCGGCGCTCTTCGGTGAGCGGCGGCAACGGGATACGGATGGTGGTGCCGGCAGAAGAGGGGTTCAGACCCAGGTCGGACATCATGATGGCCTTTTCGATGGCCTGGATCATGTTGCGGTCGAATACGGTGATGGCCAGGGTACGGGCATCTTCGGCGGTGATGTTGGCCACCTGCTTGAGGGGGCTGGCGGCGCCGTAGTAATCGACACGGATGCTGTCCAGCAGGCTGGGGTGAGCACGGCCGGTGCGCACCTTGGCCATCTGGCTCTTGGTGGCTTCCAGGGATTTTTCCATACGCGTTTTAGCGTCGGCTTTGATCTCGTTGATCACGGATAGACGTCCTCTTTCTTATCAGGCCTGGTGACTAATCAGGGTGCCTTCTGGCTCGCCCATGGCCACGGCTTTCAGGGCCCCAGGTTTGTTCATGTTGAATACGCGGATCGGCATATTGTGGTCACGGGCCAGGGTGAAAGCCGCCAAATCCATGACTTTCAGTTCCTGCTCCAGTACGTCTGCGTATGTCAACTTATCATACTTCACTGCGTCGGGGTTTTTTACCGGATCGGCAGAATAGACCCCGTCCACCTTGGTGGCTTTGAGCACGCAGTCGGCTTCGATTTCGATGCCGCGCAGGCAGGCGGCGGAATCGGTGGTGAAGAAGGGATTACCGGTACCGGCAGAGAAGATCACCACTTTGCCGTCACGGAGCATGCCGATGGCGTCAGCCCAGTTATAGCTTTCGCAGACCCCTTTGAGGTCGATGGCACTCATCAGCTTGGCGTTCACATAAGCACGGTGCAGGGCGTCACGCATGGCCAGGCCGTTCATGACGGTGGCCAGCATACCCATGTGGTCGCCCACTACCCGGTTCATACCGGCACGGGCCAGGCCCTCACCACGGAACAGGTTACCACCGCCGATCACCAGGCCGACCTGGACACCCAGCTCGATCAGCTCTTTGATCTCGGTGGCCATGCGGTCCAGGACTTTGGGGTCGATACCGAAACCTTCTTCCCCCATCAGGGCTTCACCAGAGAGCTTCAGCAGGATGCGGCGATATTGGGGCTTGGAACTGGTGCTCATGATCCTTTCTCACCTTGCAGACACAAATCGACCGCGGCACTGAGCCACGGCCCGGATAAAAAGGAGGCCGGCAAGCCGGCCTCGGTATTTCTTACTGCTTGGCTGCGGCGGCAGCGGCAGCTGCGGCAGCTTGCTGGGCCACTTCGGTAGCGAAGTCGACCACTTCTTTCTCGATACCTTCACCTACTTCGAAACGCACGAAGCTGTTGGCGTCGGCGCCGGCGGCCTTGAGCAGGTCACCAACGGAGATGGAGGGATCTTTAACGAAAGGCTGACCGGTCAGAGAGATCTCACCGGTGAATTTCTTCATGCGGCCTTCAACCATCTTCTCGGCGATTTCCTGGGGCTTGCCGGATTGAACAGCGATATCGATCTGGATTTCGCGCTCTTTGGCAACCACTTCGGCGGAAACGTCTTCAGGCTTGGTGAACTCAGGCTTGGAAGCGGCAACGTGCATGGCAACGTCTTTGGCCAGTTCTTCGCTGCCACCGGTCAGGCTGACCACAACGCCGATACGGCTGCCGTGGTTGTACACGCCCAGGTTGGCGCCTTCAACGATGGTCACACGGCGGAAGCTCATGTTCTCACCGATCTTGGCGATCAGGTTCAGGCGGGTGGTGTCCAGGGTCTCACCGTTCACTTCGGTGTTGGCCAGGGTTTCGATGTCGGTGATGCCGTTGGCCAGGGCGGCTTGGGCAGCAGCGTTGGCCAGGGCCAGGAAGGATGCGTCTTTGGCGACGAAGTCGGTTTCGCAGTTCACTTCCAGGATGGCAGCCTTGTTACCGGCGCTGGCGATGATGATGGTACCTTCGGCAGCGATACGGCCAGCTTTCTTAGCGGCTTTGGCTTGACCGTTTTTGCGCATCAGCTCGATGGCGGCTTCGATGTCGCCATTGGTTTCGGTCAGGGCTTTTTTACAATCCATCATGCCCGCAGCGGTGCGGTCACGGAGTTCTTTTACCAGGGCAGCAGTAATTGCCATGTGAAATTCCTCGGTTTTACTTGCCAAAAAACAGGGGCCTTTGGGGCCCCTGTTAACCAATCCATCCTCGATGGTTAATCAAGGGCGAGACGGATGCCTTACTCGGCAGTCTCGACGAACTCGCCTTCGGCAACAGGAGCGGCGCCTTTGGCGTCGTTCACGGTTGCAGCCACGGCACCAACGTACAGTTGGATAGCGCGGATGGCGTCATCGTTGCCGGGAACCACGTAGTCAACACCGTCCGGGTTGGAGTTGGTATCAACGATGGATACAACCGGGATACCCAGGTTGTTGGCTTCCTTGATGGCGATGTGCTCGTGGTCGGCGTCGATCACGAACAGCACGTCAGGCAGGCCGCCCATGTCTTTGATACCGCCCAGGGACTTCTCAAGCTTTTCCATTTCGCGGGTCAGATCCAGCGCTTCTTTCTTGGTCAGCTTGTCGAAGGTACCGTCTTGGGACTGAGTTTCCAGGTCTTTCAGACGCTTGATGGACTGACGAACGGTTTTCCAGTTGGTCAGCATACCACCCAGCCAGCGGTGGTTGACGTAGTATTGACCACAGCTGTTGGCTGCGTCTTTAACGGCTTCGCTGGCGGCGCGCTTGGTGCCTACAAACAGCACTTTGCCTTTCTTACCGGCCACGGAGGACAGGTAGTTCAGGGCATCGTGGAACATCGGCAGGGTCTGCTCGAGGTTGATGATGTGCACTTTGTTACGGGCGCCGAAGATGAAAGGCTTCATCTTGGGGTTCCAGTAACGGGTTTGGTGACCGAAGTGAACACCGGCTTGCAGCATGTCGCGCATAGAAACTTTGGACATTGTCGTCTCCAAAATTGGGGTTAGGCCTCCACGAGTCCCATGCATCCGACCCTTGAGGGCACCCCGGCGCATGTGTCGACCCGTGTGTGGGTTAGGGTTAATGGCAACTCAGTTTGTAAATTGCCGGCGCGCTTTATACCATAAAGGACTTACTGAAACCAAGGTGAAGCGCGTTTTTTGCGCCAAAAGAGTAGTCCAATGAGTGCCAAGATCAAGACGGCGGACGAGATAGAGAAAATGCGCGTGGCAGGCCAATTGGCGGCCGACGTGCTGGAGATGCTGGCCCCCCACGTCAAGGTAGGGGTTACCACCGGTGAGTTGGACCGCATCGCCCACGATTATATCGTCAACGTGCAACAAGCCATTCCGGCCCCCCTCAACTACCACGGCTTCCCCAAATCCATCTGTACCTCGGTCAACCACGTGGTCTGCCACGGCATTCCCGACGACGAAAAGGTGCTCAAGGACGGCGATATCATCAATATCGACATCACCGTTATCAAGGATGGCTACCACGGCGACACCTCCAAGATGTTCATCGTCGGTAAGCCCAGCATCCAGGGTGAGCGGGTCAGCCGCGTTGCCCAGGAAGCCCTCTACATCGGCATCAAGATGGTCAAACCCGGGGTGCGGCTGGGGGACATCGGCCATGCCATTCAAAAGCACGTGGAGGGCCACAACTATTCGGTGGTGCGCGACTACTGCGGCCACGGTATCGGCAACGAGTTCCACGAAGAGCCCCAGGTACTGCACTACGGCAAGCCCAACACCGGCTTTGAACTCAAGGCCGGCATGTGCCTGACCATCGAACCCATGGTCAACGTGGGTAAATATCACTGTAAAGTGCTTAAAGATGACTGGACTGTGGTCACCAAGGACCGTAGCCTGTCAGCACAGTGGGAACACACCTTGCTGGTGACCGACAACGGCGTCGAGGTCCTGACACTGCGTCCGGACGAAGACCTGCCAAGGGTCATAGAGCACTGACATCAAGCCCCTCGCCGAGGGGCTTTTTTCTGGATGAAAGGACAGCCATGAACGCCGCCCTGGCCCTGCGCGAACGCATCAAAGCCCATACCGACAGCCTGCTGGCCCGGCAAAGCCCGGACGCCGACATCATCGCCCTGATCCATGAAAGGGCGGCGGTGATGGACCGGCTGCTGGTGGAGCGCTGGCAGGCCCTGGGCCTTGACGACAGGCGCCTGGCGCTGATCGCCGTCGGCGGCTACGGCCGGGGCGAGCTGCACCCCTACTCCGACGTGGACCTGCTGGTGTTGTCGGAAAAGGACCTGACCGCCACCGAGCAGGACGCCATCAGCCAGTTCATCACCGAACTGTGGGACGCCCGCCTCGACCTTGGCCACGCCACCCGCACCCTGGAAGACTGCCTGCAAAAAGCCAAGGACGACATCACCATCGCCACCAACCTGCTGGAGGCGCGGCTGCTGCATGGCTCCCAGGCCCTGTTCGAGGCCCTGAAAAGGGGGGTGTCCCCGGCCCATTGCTGGCCAGTGGCGGAATTTTTCAAGGCCAAGGTGGACGAGCAAATCGCCCGCCACGGCCGTTACGACTCCACCGCCTACAACCTCGAGCCCAACCTCAAGGGTAACCCCGGTGCCCTTCGCGACATTCAGACCGTGGTCTGGGTACTGCTGCGCCACCTTAACCGCCAGGACCTACCGGCCCTGGCCGAACAGGGCTGGCTGGAGCAGGACGAACTGGACGAGCTGATTGCCTCCCGGGATCTGCTGTGGCGGGTGCGCTTTGCCCTGCACCTGGCTGCCGGGCGCAGCGAAGACAGGCTGCTGTTTGACCTGCAACCGGAAGTGGCCAGGCGCCTGGGCTTTGAAGGGGACAATCGCCAGGCGGTGGAAGCCATGATGCAGCAGCTCTACCAGACCCTGCGCCGGGTGTCGGAGCTCAATGCCATCCTCTTAGAGATCCTCGCCGAAGAGCTGAGCCCCGAGCCCCATCCCCCCAGCCGCCGCCTGGACGACCTGTTCGAGGCCCGTGGCAACCTGCTGTTGTGCAGCGCCCCCGAGCGCCTGGGGGAGCAGCCCCATTACCTGCTGGATCTATTTTTGCACCTGGCCCGGGACTCCAACCTGACCGGCATCGCCGCCGGCACCTTGCGGGCCCTTCGCACCGTGCGCCGGGAACTCAAGACCCCTCTTTGCGACGACCACCTGTGCCGGGAGCGCTTTATGAGCCTGGTGCGCCACCCCAGGGGCATGGGCCTGGCGTTCAAGCTGATGCACCGCCACGGCATCATGGCCGCCTACCTGCCGGCCTGGAACCATATCGTCGGCCAGATGCAGTTCGATCTCTTCCACGCCTTCACCGTGGACGAGCACACCTACAAGGTGGTGCGCAACAGCTACCGTTTCTCCTTGCCAGACAGGGCCAAGGAGTTCCCCCTGGCCAGCCTTCTGGTGCGGCAGATGCGCAAGCCAGAGCTGTTGTACCTGGCCGCCCTTTTCCATGACATTGCCAAGGGCCGGGGCGGCGACCATTCAGAATTAGGGGCCGCCGACGCCCTGGGCTTTGGCCAGCTACATGGCCTGTCCGACACCGAGACCCGGCTGGTAGCCTGGCTGGTGGAGCACCACCTGGTGATGTCGGTGACCGCCCAGCGCCGGGACATTTCCGACCCCGAGGTCATCCGCCAGTTCGCCGCCCTGGTGCGGGACGAGACCCACCTCAACTACCTCTATTGCCTGACAGTGGCCGATATCCGCGCCACCAACGACAAGCTCTGGAACGACTGGAAGGGCTCCTTGCTACGCGAGCTCTATTTCGCCGCCCAAAAGGCCCTGCGCCGGGGCCTGGAAAAGCCCATCGACATCCGCCCCGCCATCCGCGAGGCCAAGGAAGAGGCCGCCCGGCTGCTGGCCAGGCGGGCCATCTCCAAGAGCGCCCTCAAGGAGCTATGGCGGCGTTTTCGCCTCGACTACTTTCTGCGCCACAGCCCCGAGCAGGTGGCCTGGCACACCGAGGCCATCCTCAAGCACCAGCACCGGGACGGCCCCCTGGTCAAACTGTCCAAGCACACCACCAGGGGCGGCACAGAACTGTTCGTCTACACCCGCGACCGGGCCCAGCTCTTTGCCTGCATCGCCAGCGTGCTGGACGGCAAGAACCTGTCCATCAACGACGCCCAGGTGATGACCAGCAAAGACGGCTGGGCCCTGGACTCGCTGGTGGTGGTGGAACGGGACGGCAGCCCGGTGGAAAGCCCGTCCCGGGTGCAAAGCACCCGCCGCGCCATCGAAAAGGCGCTGCTGCAGGCCAAGTTCCCCAAACCGGTGCAAAGGCCCCTGCCCCGCCAGTTAAAGCCGTTCCAGGTGTCGACAGACGTCACCTTCTTGCCGTCGAGCCGCAAGCAGACCCTGGTGGAATTTACCGCCCTGGACAGGCCGGGGCTGCTGGCACAGGTGGGGCAGGTCTTTGCCGAACAGGACATTTCCCTCAAGGCAGCCAAGATCACCACCATAGGGGAGCGGGCCGAGGACTTCTTTATCCTCACCACCATGGCCGGTGAAGCCCTCACCGACCAGCAGCAGCAGCGGTTGCGGGACGCCTTGGTGGACGCCCTGGCCCATTAATGGGGATAATCCCCCCAATGCCCCATTACTGGGGCGTGCGGCCTGACGTTGCCGACCAATTTCACAGCGGTGCCAAGTGCGCCGCCGCACTATTCAAACTCGTAGGAGACCCTGTAGATGAGTGGCAACCACTTTAGTCTGGGCCTGGGTATCGGTACCCGCAGCGCCGCCGGCGACTGGCTGGAAGTGTTCTATAGCAAGCCCCTGATGGCCCCGAGCGCGGCCCTGATCCAGGCCCTTGCCAAGGATTTTGGCTACCAGGGCGCCAACCAGGCCATCGACCTTGATCCCAGCGCCCTGCCGGCCCTGGCCGAGGCTTTTGCCGCCGCCGGCCTGGCCGACCAGGAGGCCATCGCCCTGGCCCTGGTGGGCACCAAGCAGCCCTTGGTGCTGACCGTGCTGCAAAGCGATGCCCAGCCCGCCTCCACCCCCGAGGTCTACCTCAAGCTGCAGCTGCTGTCCCACCGCCTGGTCCAGCCCCACGGCATCAACCTGACCGGCATGTTCGGCCTGCTGCCGAACCTTGCCTGGACCAACGAGGGTGCTGTGGCCCTGGACGAACTGCCCCTGCGCCAGCTCAAGGCCCGCGCCGAAGGGCGGGTGCTGGACGTGCAGTCTGTGGACAAGTTCCCCAAGATGACCAACTATGTGGTGCCTGCCGGCATCCGTATCGGCGACGCCTCCCGGGTACGGTTGGGTGCCCACCTGGCCGAAGGCACCACCATCATGCACGAGGGCTTCGTCAACTTTAATGCCGGCACCCTGGGTACCAGCATGGTGGAAGGCCGTATCTCCGCCGGTGTGGTAGTGGGTAACGGTTCGGATCTGGGCGGCGGCTGCTCCACCATGGGCACCCTGTCCGGCGGCAACAACGTGGTGATCTCGGTTGGGGAAGGCTGCCTTATCGGCGCCAACGCCGGCCTGGGTATTCCCCTGGGTGACCGCTGCACCGTGGAAGCCGGCCTCTATGTCACCGGTGGCTCCAAGGTGGTGGTGCTGGACGACCAGGGCCAGGACGTGGAAACGGTCAAGGCCGGCACCCTGGCCGGCAAGCCGGACCTGCTGTTCCGCCGCAACTCCCAAAGCGGCCGTATCGAGGTCAAGACCAACAAGTCCGCCATCGAGCTGAACGCCGAGCTGCACGCCCATAACTAAGGGCCAGTGACTCATTGGCAAAAAGGCGGCCCAGGCCGCCTTTTCGTCATTTTTTTGACGATCAGTGATCCAAAACAGTCAGGCTGCCGTTAACAAAAGGCGGACAGTGGTTAGAGGTTGTCTCGCATCCTTTCAACCAAGAGGACCTCCTCATGACACTTTCCCACCCCAAACAGCTCTTCGTCCCCTTACTGGCAGCCCTGACTCTGACCTCCCCCCTGGCCTTGGCCGGCCACACCAATACGGTACTGACCACAGATCTTTACGGCACCGAAGAAGTGAGCAGCGGGCCTGGCAACGCCATTGCCGGTGACCCGAACGGCCGAGGCGAAGCCTATGTCTTTGGTATCGACGGCGATCCCCTGACGCTCTGTTACGTGCTGACCGTTGAGAAAATCCAGCAGGTGCCGGTCGGTGCTGGCATGGCCGCACATATCCACGAAGGCGCCAGGGGTAGCAACGGGCCCGTCGTGGCCAACTTGGCTGGACCTGAAGACGGTAACGCCGGCGATTGCCTTAGCGAATATGAAGACGGCAAGTTCCCGACCATGGAACCGGGGCTGGTGCAGCGCATTCTGGAAAACCCGGAACAGTTCTACATCAATGTCCATAACCCGCAGTACCCATCTGGTGCTATTCGCGGGCAGCTGCGTTACCAAGACCCTCGCCACAAGCATTGAAAAAGGTAGCCCCAGGCTACTTTTCAGGCGAGTTGCCGCGCCAGGGCGTCCCTTAAAGTGACAGCCCTGGCGCCAAACACCAGCTGCACCCCATTGCCTATCACCAATACGCCGCTGGCCCCCAGCCGGCGGCAGGCTTTCTTGTCCACCATTTTCGGGTCAGCCACCTGTAGCCGCAGCCGGGTGATGCAGGCGTCTACCCGCACCAGGTTGTCCCGGCCGCCAAGGGCCGCCAGCAAGGCGTCGGCCACCAACTGCTGGGTGGCAGGCACCAATTCGTCCCCGGCCACCGTGTCGGTGCGCCCCGGGGTAGCCAGCTTGAAGGCACCGATGGACACGTAAAACACCAGGAAGTAGGCCAGGGCCCAAATGGGCGCCAGCCAGAACAAGGGTCCCAGGTTCTTGGCCAATGGCCAGTAGGCGATAAAGTCGATAAGCCCCTGGGAATAGCTCATGCCGTGGTGCACCCCGAGAGCGACGCAGAGCACAAAGGCCAGGCCGTTCATCAGGGCATGAAAGAGGTACAGCATGGGGGCCACGAACAGGAAGGCAAATTCCAGCGGCTCGGTCACCCCCGTCACCAGAGAAGCCAGGGCCCCGGACAGCATGATGCCCCCCACCTTGGCCCGCTCCTTGGGTTTGGCCTTTAGCCAGATGGCCAGGGCCGCCATGGGCAGCCCCACCAGCTTGGTCAGGTAAGCCCCGGCCAGATGGCCGGCGGTGGGGTCGCCGGCCAAGAAGCGGCGCAGCTCTCCCCTTATCCAGCTGCCGTAGCAGGAGTCCTGGTTCAAAGGCAGTAGCTGGCCGTCCAGCACACACACGCCGCCGGCTTCGGTGAAAAAGGGCACGTTCCAGATGTGCTGCAGGCCAAGGGGGGACAGCAGCCGGTCCACCACCCCGTAAAGGCCCCAGGCCAGCACCGGCTCCCCTTCCGACACCCAATGGGAGAACTGGGCTATCCAGTGAGAGAGGGTCGGCCAAACGGCGGCCAGGCAGGCCGACAGCAGCAGCGCTGGCAGCACGATAAGGGCCGCCAGTAGCCGGGGCCCGGAGAAGAAGGTCAGTGCC
>NZ_AMRI01000024.1 GCF_000299915.1 Gallaecimonas xiamenensis 3-C-1 | reverse complement strand
CCCGAAATTCCCCCCCCCCTTGCAGTCTTTCCAAAAGCTCCTGCCAGTGCACCGGCTGGCAGTTGGGTTGTGGCAGGCGGGCGAAACGCACATAACCTTGCAAGAAGCGGTTGAGGTGGTCGGCCCTTTCGCTGATGGTGTCGAACACTTGGCCCAGCAGGGCCGGGTCGGGCCGGTTTACCAACTGGCGCCCCGAGTGGGCCATGGAAGCGATAGGGGCCAGAGAATTGTTGAGCTCGTGGCTGATCACCCGGATCACCTTCTTCCAGGTGCTGACTTCGGCCCGGCTCAGCTCCCGGGTCAGCTGTTTGAACAGGAACAGCTGGTGGCGCTGGCCGTTGAGCTGGAAGTTGTTGCGGGACAGGTGCCAGATCTCCGGCTCAGGCGCTGTGGCCAGGCTGAATAAGCCGTCCTGGGGGGCCGTCATGGCGTCGGCCAGGGCCTGGGGCAATTGCGCCAGCAGCTGGTCCAGGGTTTGGCCGGTGATGCCCTTGCCTTCGGCCAGCAACTGGCGGGCGGCCGGGTTGGCGTACAAAAGCCGCTGCTGCTGGTCGGCCAGCAGCAAGGCGGTGGGGGAGCTTTGCAGTACGGTGTCCAGCATCAGCTCGCGCTGGTAGATATGGGCCCGTTCGGCCCGCAGCTTCAGGGCCGCTTCGTTATAGAGGCGGGCCAGATTGGCCAGCTCGTCCTTGCCCTGGTGGGTCAGGGAAACCGAAAAGTCATTGTCCTTGAAGTTCAGTAAGCCGGTACCCAGGGCGTCCAGGCCCTTGTTGAGGCGGCTGGTCACAAAACGGCCCAGCACCAGGCCCAGCACCAATGCTCCCAGCAGCGCTACCTGCAGCGCCAGCCAGGGGCCAAGGCCCAGTTCCAGCAGGGCGCCGGCGGCGCCGGCCAGGGCCGCCAGGCTCAGCACCAAGACCAGGGTCAGTTTGGCTTCCAGGCTCATGGGGGGCTGATCCCGTATTTTTCCAGGCGCCGGTACAGGGCCTGGCGGGACAGTCCCAGCAGGCGGGCGGCTTCGGCCAGGCTGGGGGCCTGGGCTAGCACGTCCCGCAATTGCTGTTCGTCCGGCTCGAAAGCGGGGCGAGGGCGGCTTTGGCGGGGCGCCGGCAGGTTCAGATCCGTGCCCTCAATGCGGTGGTCCAGGGCCAGCAACATGGCCCTTTTCAGGCAGTTTTCCAGCTCCCGCACATTGCCGGGCCAGTCGTAGGCTTCCAGCATGCGACAGGCGTCCAGGCTCAACGGGCGTCCCGCCAGGAAATGGCGGGCCAGGGGCAGTATGTCTTCGCGCCGCTCCCGCAGGGGCGGCAGGCTCAGCTCAATGACGTTGAGGCGGTAGTAAAGATCTTCACGAAACTGGCCCTGGCCGATGGCGGCGGGCAGGTCGGTGTTGGTGGCGGAGATCAGCCTGACCCTGACTTTGCGGGTCTGGGTGGAGCCGAGCCGTTCGAACTCGCCGGTTTGCAGCACCCGTAGCAGTTTCATCTGGCCACTGAGGGACAGGTTGCCAATCTCGTCCAGGAACAGGGTGCCGCCGTCGGCGGCCTCGAAGCGGCCGATGCGGGTTTTATTGAGGCCGGTGTAGGCGCCGGGTTCGGCGCCGAACAGTTCGGCTTCCATCAGGTCCAGCGGCAGGGCGCCGGCGTTGACCCGCACAAAGGGCCCGGCGGCCACCTGGGAGTTGCGCTGGATGATTTCGGCGATTTTTTCCTTACCGGCGCCGTTGGGGCCGGTGATCAGCACCGGCACGTCGGCCTTGGCCACCTGCACTGCCATTTCCACCAACCGCTGCATGGCGTCGGACTGGTACACCAGGCCGGCCAAGTCGAAGTTGGCGGCCAGTTTGGTCTGGCGCTGGTGATGGCGGTCGCGGGCCATGGCCTGCTGCTGGCTCAGTTCGGCCAGTTCCAGCAGGTTTTGCACCGTGGCGATCAGCTTGGCGTCGTCCCAGGGTTTGCCCAGGTAGTCGGCGGCGCCGGCCTTGACCAGGTTGACCGCCATTTCCAGTTCGGTCCAGGCGGTGAGCAGGATGATGGGGATGTCGGGGCAGCGCTCACGAATGGCGAAGAAGAGGGCCTTGCCCTCTTCGCCGCTGGTGGTGTCGGCCGTGAAGTTCATGTCCTGGATCACCAGGCTGATGCCCCCCTCGGCCAGGCGCTTAAGGCCGGCTTGGGGGGTCAGGGCGCTTTCGGCGTCCAGGCCGTTGAGCTTTAACAACAACCCCAGGGCCTGGCCCACGGCGGGGTTGTCGTCGATGATGAGGATCTTGTCCATACAATCCTTTTAAACGCTGCGGGTAGCCAAGGACGGCGAGATCTGGGCGGCACGCCAGGCGGGCACCAGTGCCGCCAGCAGACCCAGCAGCCACACCGCTACCACGCCGCCAACCAGATAGCCGCCGTTGAGGGCCATCATCTGGTAATGCTGCACCATCAAGTGGTTGGCAAACAAGGCCAAGGCGCAACCCAGCAGGATACCGGCGCCGATAATGATGCCGTTTTCCACCAGGAAGTAGCGCACCACCATCAGCTTGGTGGCCCCCAGGGCGCGGCGGGTACCGATTTGCTTGCGGCGCTGGTTGACCCACAGCAGGGTCAGCCCCACAACCCCCAGGCCGGTGACCAGGCTTATCAGCACCATGGTGACGCTGAGCATGGAGATGGTGGCCTGGTCGCTGCGGTAAGCCGAATGTTTGTAATCCTGCAGGCTGCGCACCCCGGTGATCACCCGCTGGCTGTCCAGTTCGTTCAGCACCTGGGGCACCTTTTTCATCATCTCGTCCAGTTGCCCGGGCTTGACGCGAATAAGGTAGCGCAGGTTGAAGTTGGTGTAGAACAGCGGTACCAGCACCACGTCCCCGGCCACGTCCGAGTTGGGGTAAGCGCCTATGGTGTCGGAGGCTACCCCGATCACTTGCACTCCAGGGGTGATCATCTTGCCGACCGGGTCCACCCCTTTGCCGAACAGGTTGTCCGCCAATTGCCGGGTGAGGATACAGACGCTGGGGGTCTTGCCTTCCAGGCTGGAGGTTACCGTCATGTCGTTGGCGGTGAAGTTGCGCCCCGCCAGCAGCTTCAGGCCGAAGGTGTCCATGCCGCGCTGGTCGGTGTTAAAGACGTTGGCCTCTACTTCCCCTATACCCGGCTTGTTGTCTTCCGAGCGCATGGTGCTGGTGGAGCCGGAGCTGGACAGGGGCGCACTGTTGACGATGGTGGCGCTGACGATGCCCGGCAGCTGGTTCAGGGTTATCAAGTCCCGTTCGACGTCGGCAAAGTTCTTGTCGCCGGCCTGGGTCGGCACTATCGACAGGGAAAAAGTATTGGCGTCGTCCAGGCCTGTGGGCCTGTCAATCTTGGCCTGGCGCTGGGTGATGATAAAGGCGGCATTGACGACAATGGCCAGGGTCAGGGCGGTTTGCAGCATGATCAGCAAGGCGCCGGTCTTGTTGCGCCACAAGGTGCGCAGTATGGGTCCGAATTCAAACATGGTCGCGCTCCTTATTGGGTCTTGAGGTAGTAGGCCGGGGTGGTGCTGCTGATCCGCCAAGCCGGGTAGACACCGGCCAAGAGGCTGGCCACCAGGGCCAGGCCGGCGGTGACACAGATCATCAGCGGGTCCATGTGCACTATGGCGGCCATGCTGGGAGCCACCAGCTGGCGAATGGCCACCAGCCCCAGCAGGGCCAGGCCAATACCCAGTACGCCACCGATGGCGCCCACCAGGCCGCTTTCAATCAGGTGCTGGGTGAAGACGGCGCCACGGCTGGCACCCAGGGCGCGGCGCACTCCGGCTTGGGGGGCCATGCGCAGGAACTTGGCCAGCAGCAGGGCGATGGTGTTGATGATGCACACAAGCAGGAAGGCGAAGGCCAGCCAGGTTAGCAGTTGGGTGTCGTTACCCACCACCCGGTTCTGGTACAGCCATTGGGCCGGGGTGGACAGGGCCTCGCCGTGGTCACGCTCGAAGCGGCCCTGCTTTTTCTGGTCCTGGTAGTAGTTGGCCAGGAACTGCTGGTAGCGGGCCTTTTGCTCTGGGCTGTCCAGCTGCACCCAGTATTGCAGCCAGATGCAGTTCGATTGCAGCATGCCTTCATAACCTTCGGGGCGGCCCTCGTCATTGCCGCCACCCATGCAGCTCGTGTTGCCCCAGGGCATCAAACTCAGGGGCCGGTGCAGGCCGAAGGGCACATAGGCGTCGGCGTTGCCGCCGAAGGACCCAACGGTCAGGTCCTGTACCGAGGGGGCCGGTTCAAAGTCGGCCGCTACCCCTACCACCTGGTAGGGATGGCCGTTGATCTCCACCGACTGGCCCACGGGGTTGGTGTCACCGAACATCTGCTGGCTGGTGCGCTTGCCCAGCACCACCTGGTACTGGCCCTGGGTGTCGGCGCTCTTGTCCCAGGTGCTGCCCTGGAGCAGGGGCACGTCGAACAGGGCGAAGAAGTCGCGGGTGGTGACCCGCAGAGAGATCAGCGCCGGACGGATATCGGGGTTGGGGGAGGTGATAGTGCCGCCCCATTGGTGCATGGCCACCTGGTAGGTGGGGATGTCCGATTGCAGCAATCCTTCGGCGTCCGGGTAGGCCAACTGGTCCGGCAGGCCGTTACGGGTGCGCCGGTCGCCATCGTTGTCGACCGGGCGCACATCCAGCTGCACATAGTAGAGCTGGTCGTTCTTGTCGGCCAGGGCGTTGGAGGACATCACGTATTGCAGGGTCAGGGTGCTCATGGCCACCCCCACCCCCACGGCGATGGCCATGACCATCAGGCTGGACATCACCGGCGAGCCCTTGAAGGACAGCCAGGCCAGGCGCAGGTAATAACTGAACATGGCACTCTCCTCAGGCGCGGCGGGCTTGGCTGAAATCGAAGTCGGACACCTGGCCGTCAACGATCTGGATATTGCGCTGGGCGCGGCGGGCCAGGTCCGGGTCATGAGTGACCATGACGATGGTGGTGCCGTCCTTGTTGATGGATTCCAGTAGCTCCATGACCTGGCGGGCCATCAGGGAGTCCAGGTTGCCGGTGGGTTCGTCCGCCAGCAAAAAGGCGGGCTTGCCGGCCAGGGCCCGGGCTATGGCCACCCGCTGCTGCTGGCCACCGGACAGCTGTGACGGCAAATGGTGGCGGCGCGCCGCCAGGCCGACCTTTTCCAGGGCCTCGTCGATACGGGCCTTGCGCTCCTTGGCTCCCAGGCCACGGTAGCGCAGGGGCACGTCGACGTTGTCGAACAATGACAGGTCCGGGATCAGGTTAAAGCCCTGGAAGATAAAGCCGATCTTTTCGTTGCGCAGCCTGGAACGGGCGCTGTCCTTAAGGTCCCGGACATCCACTCCGTCCAGCTGGTATTGGCCTTCTTCGAAGGTCTCCAACAGCCCGGCGATATTCAAAAAGGTGGTCTTGCCGGAGCCGGAGGGCCCGGTGACCGCCACAAACTCCCCTTCCTTAACGTGCAGGCTGAAGTCACGCAGGGCGTGGGTGGCGACGGTGTCGGTGCGGTAAACCTTGGCGATGCTGTCCATTTTCAACATGGTGATGCTCCTTATTCGGTGACAAGCAGGGTGTTGTTATCTTTAAAACGGCTGGTGTCCGAGACGATGATCTGGTCGCCGGCGACCAGGCCATCAACCACCTCGGCCTGGCGGCTGCCGACGGCCCCCAGGGTAATGGGTACTCGCAGGGCCTTGTTGTCGCGCAGCACAAAGGCGCTGCGGCCCTGGTCGGCGTCGATAAAGGCGCCACGGGGCACGGCCAGTACCTGATTGCGATTTTCCAAGAGGATACGGGCGGTCAGGCGTTGGTTCTGGCGCAGGCGGTCGGGGCTGTCGTTGGTAAAGCGCAGCCGCGCCACTACCTGGCTGTTGCTGATCTCGGGGCTGATGGCGGCCACTTCCCCTTGCCATTCCTGGCCATTGACCTTCACTACCACCGGCATGGCCAGGCCCAGGTCGTCGGCATAGGTTTCGGGAACCAGCACTTCCACTTCAAAGCTCGACAGGTCCACCACGCTGAGCAGGGCCTCGTGGGCGGCCACCGCCGCCTTTTGGCTCAGGGCCAGGCTGCCCACCATGCCGGACACCGGCGAGCGGACATTAAGCTCGTCGCTCTGGCGCTGCAGCTCGGCCACCAGCAGGGACTGATGCTGTACCTGCAATTGCAGGTTCTTGGTCTCAAAGGCCGCCATTTCCACGGCCAGGGAGGCGTTCTGGGCGGTCTGGCGGGCCCGCAGTTTGGCCCGGGCCAGTTCGTCCTTGGCCTTCTCGTAATCGATTTGGCTGATCACCTGCTTTTGCCAGGACAGCTGGGCCCGGCGCATTTCCCGGTCGGCCGCTTCCAGGTCCACCTGGGCCATGTCGGCCGCCTGCTGGTTGTCCAGGGCCTGGCGTTTGGCCTGGATGCGCTGGCGTTCCAGTTCACCGTCCATGCGGGCCAGGTTGGCTTCTTCCTGCTTGAGCTGGGAGGTGAGGGAGGGGCTGTCCACCTGGGCGATGACCTGGTCGGCTTCGACGCTGTCACCAGCCTTGATAAGGTAAGTGACGATGCCTTGGGCCGGGCTATAGAGGGTAGGACTGTTGGCGGCAACCACCCGGCCCTGGACATTGATGTCCCGCTGGATATCGGCCATGACCACTGTGCCCAGCTGCAGGGCCTGTCGAGACACCACGGCGTCGGCACCGGCGCTGTCGCGCCAGCCGGTGATGGCCCAGCCGAGGCTGGCCACCAGGGTAAGGGCTGCGCCCACACCCAGCCATTTGCGGTAGGGGCGGCGGTTGTTAAGGACGATGTCCTGTCCTGAAGTGTCTCTGATCATGGCAAGCTCCTTTGTTGACATGGCTATAACAAGGAACGTGCCAGATTTTTACCTGCTGATTTTAAAGGGTTTTATTGGTTTGAGCCCGGGCTGGACTGTCCGTTTTTGCTGTCCGTTGTCCGGTGTGTGTCCGAGTGTCCGCTTTAGGCCGGGTCCCGGCCCGGCAGCCGGCCTACTTTGTTTTCGCACAAAGTAGGCAAAGGCACCGCCCATGTTCCGCGATGTCTTCGCTTCTAGTCGCTCCCGGTTCACCGGTTCATACGCGCTCCCGGCACGTATTCACCTGCTTCGACATCCTTGTCTCGGCTGCCCCTCCACTCCTGCCAGCGAAGCGCTCCACTTAACGGGCTCCAAGACTTCAACAGCAGGATTGGTTAACTCTTGATATGAGCAGTTTCAAATGATAACTATTAATTACTGAGATGAGTAAGACTGACTAGTTTTTACATAAAGAACATTTTGCTCGGTAGGCATTGTGGTATTAACTTCGATTTCAAAGCATTCTTGTATTAATTTTTAATTTAATTCAAATGGGGGTTAAACATGAATGCAGAGAAAATGTTCATGGAGTCAGATACAAGGTTAGGATTTTTCCTTTTGGAAAGAAATACCTTTTCTTCTGATACTCTGGGTTCAATTTATTTTGCTTTTGAGAGTTTCTTTATAAAGGACTCTATACCCGGGTTTTATTTTATAACAAGTGAAGACAATAGTTACTATATATCTATTATTACAAGGTATAGAAGAAGTGCAAAAGTATTTAATAAGAACGCATCAATCGAACCATCACCATCTTTTATTGATGTATTCCTGCAATCTATAATGCGTGGAAATATAGTATTGCCATCTCATATTAAATCTTCAATGATAAAAATAAAAAATAGTGAGGACCTGAAGAAATTCCAAATGGTAAATGATGAAATAGTGCCAATAAACCTTGGTAAGATCGTTAATGCACCAGAGCAACTAAAAGGAATTACGGAGTCACTTATCAATTGTATTAATAATAGAGTCAAGCATAACGGAACTGTACATTCATTTGAATGTTCGACAACCATAAGCTATCAGTTTTGGTTGGGTCGTTTATTAGAAATAGAGAAACATATCCAGAAAGATATTGGAAGTGAATATAAAGATTGGTGATGAGTATTAAATTTTTTATGAAAAGCTTTAACCAATCAGCTTGGCTAGGTGACGAAAGCACATCCTAAGCAGGATGCCTTTACTCGATGCAGTTTGCTTCTATATCAGAATGGAGCAGGTTGCTCTGCAGATAAACAAGGTCTGGAGAAACCGCTCCTTGGGGTGTGCAGTGTCTTATTGCAGGATGCCGCCTGCTAAAGGGCAATCAGCGGCAATGGGCCAGCACAAAATCCACCATCAGGCCGGCGATATCCAGGCCGGTGGCCTTTTCGATGCCTTCGATGCCGGGGCTGGAGTTCACTTCCAGCAGCAGCGGGCCGCGATGGGAGCGCAGCAGGTCGACCCCGGCTATACCCAGGCCCAGGGTGTGGGCGGCCTTGATGGCGATGGCGCATTCTTCCGGGGTAGGCACCACCGCCTGGGCCTGGCCGCCGCAATGGAGGTTGGCGCGAAAATCCCCTTGCTGGGCCTGGCGGGCCATGGCGGCCACCACCTTGTCCCCTATCACCAGCAGCCGCAGGTCCTGGCCGGCGCACTCGCCGATGAACTCCTGTACCAGCACATTGACCTTGGCCCCCAGGAAGGCCTCCAGGGTGCTGCGGGCGGCCTGGGGGCTGTCGGCCAGGCTGACCCCTATGCCTTGGGAGCCTTCCAGCACCTTGATCACCAGGGGCGCCCCCCCCACCTGTGCCATCAGCAGCGGGATCTGTTCGGGATCGCTGCCAAAGGCGGTGGCGGGCATGGGTAGCCCCTGGGCCAGCAGCAGTTGCAGGGCGTGGAACTTGTCGCGGGCGCTGAGCAGGGCACTGGCGCCGGTGGGGCTGTAACTGCCCTGGGTTTGCAGGTGGCGCAGCACCATGGCCCCCAGCAGGGTCAGCTCGTGACCCACCCGGGGCAGCACGGCGGCAAAGGCCGGTTGGCGCTGGCCCTGGTAGTAAAGGGCCGGGCCTTCTTGGGTGTCCAGGATCAGTTGGCAGCCAAGGGGGCTCAGTACCTTGGGGTCCAGGCCCCTGTCCTTGGCGGCAGCCACCAGCCGCTGGGTGGAATGGAGTTCGGCCTTGGCAGAGAGTATGGCCACGCGCATGGGGCCTCCTTGCAAAACGAAAATGGGCTCAGCCAAAGGGCCACCCGAGAGTGCCGATTCTAGCGCGGTGCCACCAGGGCTGGCATGGGCCGCTGCAGATTTTTCTGGCCGCCTTGCCGTTACATCCCATCACACTTTTGTTGCGGCACTGCCTTGACGTTGAGGTAAGCTTGGCGGTTTGCAAGACTCCACTCACCACTAGAAGGTAAGCCCCATCATGAAACGAATGGCTACCCTTGTTGTCACTGGTGCAGCTCTGCTGGGCACCCTGGCCGGCTGTCAGAGCGAAACGGCTAATAGCGCCACGGCTGGCGGCATCGACCTGGCCGCCATGGACACCAGCGTCAAGCCCGGCGACGACTTCTACGCCTACGCCAACGGCCACTGGATGACCCAGACCCAGATCCCTGCCGATCGCTCTTCCACCGGTTCTTTCCTGGAAGCTTTCAACGCCACCGAAAGCCATAAGGCCAGCCTGGTTGCCAAGCTGGTCAAGGACAGCCACCCGGCCGGCTCCGATGACGGGCGCATTGCCGCCTTCTACCAGGCCTACACCGACCAGGCCGCCATCGACGCCGCCGGCATGGCCCCCCTGGCCGCCGATCTGGCCCGTTACCAGGCCATAGCCGACAGGGCCGAACTGTCCCAGGTGCTGGGCGCCAACCTGCGGGCCGACGTGGACCCCCTCAACGCCACCAATTACCACACCGAGAACCTGTTCGGCCTCTTTGTGACCCAGGGCCTGGCGACCCCGGGTGAAGTGCTGCCTTACGTGCTGCAAGGGGGCCTTGGCCTGCCCGAGCGCCAGTACTACCTGTCTGACGACCCCAAGATGCAGGCTATCCGCAGCCAGTATCGCCAGTACATCGAGACCCTGCTGACCACCGCCGGTATCGATAAGGCCGCCGAGCGGGCCGACCGTATCTTTGCCCTGGAAACGCAGATCGCCCAGGCTCATGTCAGCCGCGCCGACAGTGAAGACTTTGCCAAGGCCTCCGGTGTCTGGAGCCGCAGCGACTTTGACGCCAAGGCCCCGGGTATAGACTGGAGCGCTTTCTTCGCCGCCGCCGGCCTTGGCCAGCAGCAGCGTTTTGCCGCCTACCACGCCGGCGCCATACCGGCCCTGTCGGCCCTGGTGGCCTCAGCGCCCCTGGCCGCCTGGAAAGACTGGTTGGTGTTCCACCAGATCAACAGCCACGCCGACGTGCTGCCCAGCGCCATCGACCAGGCCCATTTCGCCTTCTACGGCACCACCCTGTCCGGCACCCCCCAGCAGCGCAGCCGCGACAAGCGCGCCCTGGACGCCCTTGACCAATATCTGGGTGACGCCGTCGGCGAAGCCTATGTGGCCCAGTACTTCCCGGCCTCTGCCAAGGCCAAGGTCAAGGCCATGACCGGCCAGATCATCAGCGCTTTTCATGACAGGGTAGAGGCCCTGGACTGGATGGCGCCGTCCACCAAGAAAGAGGCCCTGGCCAAGGTGGACTCCCTGGTGGTGGGGGTGGGTTATCCTGACCATTGGCGTGACTACGGCAGCTACGCCGTTGACGCCAAAAACGCCTATGCCAATGCCGTGAACGGCGAGAAAGTGGAAACCGCCCACCAGCTGGCCAAAATTGGCCAGGCCATGGACAAGGGCGAGTGGTGGATGAACGCCCAGATCGTCAACGCCGTGAACCTACCGGTGCAAAACGCCCTGAACTTCCCGGCCGGCATACTGCAACCGCCCTTCTTCGACGCCGAGGCCGATGACGCCTACAACTACGGCGCCGTGGGGGCTGTGATCGGCCATGAGATCAGTCACAGCTTCGACAACAACGGCGCTGCCTTCGATTCCACCGGCGCCATGCGCAACTGGTGGACTCCGGCCGACTTTGCCCGTTTTGCCAAGCAGGGTGAGGCCCTGGCGGCCCAGTTCGACGGCTACCAGCCCTTTGCCGATCTCCATGTGAACGGCCAGCTCACCCTGGGTGAGAACATCGCCGACGTGGCCGGCCTGGCTGCTGCCTATGACGCCTACCGCGCCTCATTGGGCGGCAAGGAAGCCCCGGTGATCGACGGCCTGAGCGGCGATCAGCGCTTCTTTATCGCCTTCGCCCAGACCTGGGCCACCAAGATGCGTGACCAGGCCCTGCGCCAGCGTATTGCCACCGACGGCCACGCCCCCGGTATGTACCGGGCCCTGACGGTGCGCAACCTGGACGCCTGGTACCAGGCTTTTGACGTCAAACCCGGCGACAAGCTGTACCTGGCCCCGGCCGAGCGGGTGAAGATCTGGTGATCTAAGTCCCATGAAAAAAGGCAGCCTGTTGGCTGCCTTTTTTGTGGCTTAGTCTTCGCTGCTGTCGTCGGGCTCGTCGTAACGGGCTTTGGCGTTACGCAAGGATGCCCAGTCGTCGCAGAGGGTCAGCACCCTTTTCCTGTTGTCCAGGATGCGCTGGTACTTGGCCCAGACTTTCTCCAGGGCACTGGCCGGCTGGCGGGTACCCTGGCAGGTTTCCAGGAATTGATGTTCCTCGGCCGTGGCCGGGCTTAGCAGGCCGCTGGCCAGGGCCTGCAGGGACTGGCCATGGGCTTCCAACAGGTTGGCCTCGCTGCGGGTAAAGTCACCGCTGCGGGCAAAACCGTGGGGAAAGTGCTTCTGGTCGAAAAAGCGTTTTGAACTGACAAAACTCGTTTGCATAACCCACCTCCAAGGCGCTCTCGGTTCGGAGTATTGGCCAAGCCTTGGGGTGGGTAAAACAAAACATTTTTATCGACGGCATCAAACGCCGTTATTCCGCTGCCAGGGCCGCCTTTAGCTCGCCGAGCTTGGCTTTGACCTTGGCTCTGTTATCCGGCCCCATGCGGATCAGGATCTTCTGGATGGGCGGCAGGCGTTCCAGCTGCATGTCGGCAAACTGGTAAAGCACCTTGGGTTGTTTGAGGCGGATGGGCTCGGCCGGTTCCGGTGTAGCCAGGGCCAGGTCGATGATGGTGACCAGGTTATCGTCAAAACGGTCACCGTCCAGGCCCAGTTGGCCGTAAGCCTCTTTGAACAGCGGCTGCCACTTGTTCAGGAAGGCCAACAGGCTGTCGTTGTCCAGGGCTACGAAGGCCTGCACATAGGGGCTGAAGCGCTGGTAGCTGTCGCTGTCCAGGTAGAGGTTGTCGCCGTCGCGGATCACCAGGAAGGGTTGGTCGGGAGAGGCGATCAGTTTTTGGCGCTGGGGCAGGTAGCCTTCCACGGCGGTGGCCAGGATCTGGGTGAACTTGCTGATCAGGGCCGGCTCCTGGGTACGCAACGGGCTTTGGGCCGGCAGCAGGGCCTGGAGGTCGGCGCGCACGGCGCTGTCACTGTCGTTAAGGGCTGGCAGGGGCTCGGCGGCGGGCTCTGGTGCCTCGGTTTCCACTGCTTCTTCCTCCACGACGGGGGGTTCAGTGGTTTGCGCCTGGTTGTCTACCGCTTTTGGCTCGGGAGGCAGTTCGGCCGGCTGGGTTTCCTGTTCCATGACCGGAGGCGGCAGTTGCTGCTGGGGAGCCTCGGCTTTGGGCCAGAACAGCCAGGCCAGGACGCCCAGTACGACAATGACCGCGAGGATGATCAAAGGGGTTTTGGATGCGCCGTCCTTGGGGGGACGGGTTTGCGGATCGGCTTGCATAATGGCTCCTTACCAATACTGCTCGACGGTGACATGGCCGGGTTGGCGGCGAAGGTTTTTATTCAATCCCTTCTGGGCCAGCGTTGCCAGGCTATCCCGGATCATATCGGGGTTGCCACAGAGCATCAGCTGGCTCTCGATATTCAGTTGGTCTCCCAAGGCGGCCTCAAGTTCACCGCTGGCGATAAGGGCCGGCAAGCGGCCCCCGAGGGCCCCTGGCACCGCTTCCCGGGTTATCACCGGCTGGTAGCGCAGTTGGGGATGCTGGTGTACCAGCGCTTCAATCTGGTCTTTGTAGGCCAGGTCCTGCTGCCAGCGCACACCGTGTACCAAGTGGATGCGCTCAAAGCGGCGCCAGGGGACTTCGGTGCCCAGCATGGACAGGTAGGGGCCAAGACCGGTGCCGGTGGCCAGCAGCCAGAGACTTTTGCCGTCCGGTACTTCGTCCAGCACGAAAAAGCCGCTGGCCGGCTGGCTGACTTCCAGGCTGTCTCCTGCTTTGAGCAGGTGCAGCTGGGGGGACAGCTTGCCCTGGGGCACAGGGGTGACCAGAAAATCCAGGTAGGGGCTGCCGGGGCTGTTGACCAGGGAATAGGCGCGCTGGGCGCGGCCTTGCGGGCCTTCCAGGGCCAGGCGCACGAACTGGCCGGCCACGAAGTCAAAAGGTGGCGTCTCGACCCTCAGGCTGAAGAGGGTCGGGTTCCATTGGTGGTTTTCCACCACCTTGGCGCTGAGCCATTGGGCCATGGGACCTCCTTAAAACCAGGCGCGGGGGGAATGGTTCAAGGCAACCCCCACAATATAAATAAAGACCAGCAGGGCGCCCAGGGTGGCCAGGGCGCGGGCGGACTTGGTGCGGCCCCGCTTGATGGCCAGAGTGCCAAGGGCGATATAGGCCAGTAACCCCAGCACCTTGGCGGTCAGCCAAGCGTCTTTGAAGGGGTACTGGCCCAGCTGCACCATCAGCCAAAGCCCGGCCAGGAGCAGCAGGCTGTCAATCAGGTGCGGCGCGATGCGGGCCCAGCGGGGCAGGTTGGCTGGGTCGAAAATACTGCGGCTGGCTCGCCAGAGGAAAAACACCACCGTCAGCATCGCCAGGCTGATGTGCAAGGACTTGAGCAGCGGGTAGGACATGAGGTCATGCTCCCCATGAAATGTGAGCCAACCCTAGCATCCTGACTTTTTTCCCAGCAAATAGAAAAGGTTGCTGACAGGGCTCAGACCAGCCTTTATGATGCGTTCAGCATCTATTAAGTTTTTCGACCATGAAACCCGGTTTTCTGTTCTTAATAGGGTGCCTAATCCCATTGGGCGCCTGGGCAGAAAAGGACCTCTCCCCTCTTATCTCGCAAGCGGAAGCTGCCATCACCAAAGCGGACTACCAAAGTGCCGCCGATCTGCTGTCGCCCCTCAAAGACGCCGACCTGACCCAGCTTAGCCCCTTTGACCAGGGCCGTTACCTGTGCCTGCAAGGGGAACTGGTCAGCCGGTTGGACAGGCAGTTTGATAAGGGAATGGCGCTGTTGCACCAGGGTGTTGGTTTGCTGGAAAAGTCGGCGGCCAGTCCCCAACTGGTGGACTGCTACCTGACATTGGATGCGGCGAATTCCGACCTGGACAGGTGGCATGCTGCCCTTGACGCATCGGGTCGCGCCCTTACCTTGGCCATCGAACTGCAAGACAGTACCAGGCAGGCCAAAGCGACGGCAGTGAGGGGAGACAGCTTCAAATACCTGGGCTTGTACAGCGATGCGGAGGCGTTGCTGGAAAAGGCCATCGGCATGGCCCAAGAGGCCAACGCCCTCTCTGTTGAACTCAGTGCCCGATCGGACCTGGTGATAGTGCGACGGGAACTGGGTAAAGACTATTTGAACCTGGCCCTGAGCAACAACGAACTGGCCAAGAGCTCCCCCTTTGTGGCCGACAGGGCCAAAGCCGCGTTCACCTTGGCCTATGCCGAGTTCGGCACCCAGAATTACGCCGGTGCGCTCAACGCCCTGCTGATGGTGTATGACGAACTGGAGCAAAAGGGCACTTTGGCTTGGCAGGGTACGGCGGCAAGTAACCTGGCGGAAATCTACCTGGTCATGGGAGACACCACCAAGGCGGCTTTTTATGTGGACGCAGCCCTGGCCAAACTGGCCGATGCCAAACTAATCCGCCATCGCATGGCGGCCCTGACGGTAGCAGCCAACTTGGCGGCCAAACTCGATGACAAGGCCACCCAAAAACGGCAGTTGCAGGCGATACTGGCACTTTGGGACGGTTCGCCCAGTACCAAGCAGGACAAGTTCGTAGCAGATGCCTATCTGGCCCTGGCCGGCCTTAGTCAAGGGGCCGAAGCCCAGCAGTACTGGCAGGCCTACGGCCAACTGATGGCCGAGCGTTACCAGCGCAGCCAGCAGGGCAAACAGGAGAGTGACCGTAAGCTGGCTCGCCGGGAACTGGTCAAGGCGCAGCCCCAGAGTCAGCCTGAATCCAGGGGATGGCCCTGGTACTGGGGGCTTGTGCCCTTGCTGGGGTTTGCAGCCTGGCTGTTAAGGCGTAATCCCCAGCGGTTGCCGTCCTTGCCGCAGTTGGTGGAAAAGGGGCCGGATTTTGGTTTGCGCCAACATTCCGGGCTACCCCACGCCCACCTGGCCATGCACCAGATGAGCACCTTGCTGGGCCAGGGCCTACGTTGCCAGGTACTGTATTTCAGGCCGGTCTTTGCCAGCCATCCCTTCTATCAAGGGGGCTATCGAAACGGCAGTACCCTGCAACAACGGCTGGGCCAGGCGCTGCATCAACTGTTCCCCCAGGCCCGGCTGATCGCCGAGCCAGACGCCTTCCATTACCTGGTGGTGTTGCCCACCTTGCCGGGTGGCGGTAGCGAATACAGCTTCGGCGCCCTGCGTGACACCCTTACCCAATGCAGCCCCGATATCAGTGGCCTGCAGCTGACCCAACTGGCCTTTCCCTGCTTCCCGCAGATCTCCCGGGTCACCGAGTTGCAGCCCCTGTGCGAGATGTTGCTGCTGGGCCTGCAATGGGCGCAGCACCTGGGGGAAACGGCCTGGGTGGAATTCAAACCGCTGCCGGTGGCAGCCCATGTGGTGGGCGCCGACAACGTGCGCCAGGCGGTGCTGGATGAGATCCAACGGGGCTACATCAAGGTCAATGCCGGTCCCGACTCCCCCTTGACGGCCACCGCCGATTGGGCTTATCTGGCACAAAACCTATAACCAGAAAACACCATGCAGCGATTTTACGCCTGGCTTTTTGCCCGGCTTGGCTGGCGCATTGAAGGGCAGCTTCCCGAGCTGCCCCACTATGTGCTGGTGGCCGCGCCCCACAGTTCCAACTGGGACTTTGTGTTGGGTATCCTGGCTCGCAATGCCCTGGGCGCCCCAATTCGATTCCTCGGTAAGCACCAACTGTTCCGTTTTCCCTTCGGCTGGTTTTTCCGGGCCCTTGGGGGATACCCGGTACGCCGGGACCAGCACAATAATCTGGTGGACCAGGTGGTGGCCTATTTTCGTCAGGAGCCCAGCTTCGTGCTGGGCCTGGCCCCCGAAGGCACCCGCAGCCCGGTCAGCCGTTGGAAGCTGGGCTTCTACCACATTGCCAAGAGCGCCGGTGTGCCCTTGGTGCTGGTGGGCTTTGACTACCCCAACAAGCGCTTTGTGATAGGGCCGCCCTTGCAGCCAGGGCCGGACATGGTCGCTGATCTGCAAGTGGTCGAGGCGTTTTACCGCCAGGTGCAGGGCAAATACCCCAAGGTGATACCACCTTTGCTGGGCTACGATCCACACCGGCACTGAGGCTAGCCTTGTCAGGCTAGGGTCAGGCTCCCTCGACCATACTGGATGAGCGTCCACTAACATCAGGGGATTCTGACAATGAAAAAAACGCTAACGCTTGCTTTAACCTCCGCCGCCGCCCTGGTCCTGACCGCCTGTGGCGGCAGCAGTGGCGGTGACGACACGCCCTCACCCCAGACCGCCCGCCTGTCCATCAGCATAGGTGACGCCCCTGTGGATACCGCCGACCAAGTGGTGGTGACCATAGACAACATCGTGCTCAAGCGCGAAGGGGAAGAGGACGTGGTACTGCCGGTACGTGACGCCGACAACCAGCCCGTGACCCTGGACCTGCTGGACTACCAGGGCGGCGACGTCTTTGTAGCCCTGAACGGCGTGACCATTCCGGCCGGCACCTACAGCGACGTGCGCCTGGATATCCTCGATGAGGACACCGCCAACAGCTACGTGGACGCCGACGGCGGCATCCATGAACTCAAGGTGCCTTCCGACGAGCTCAAACTGGGTGGCTTTGACGCTGCGGCCGGTGGTCAGCTGGCTTTCACCATCGATTTCAACCTGCGCAAGGCCATGACCTACAACCCGGGTCCGGACCGTTACATCCTCAAGCCCCGTGGTATCCAGCTGCTGGAAACGGCCATCCTCGGCCAAATTGGCGGTGAAGTGGACCCGGCCCTGGCCGAGAGCTGCAACACCGGCACCGACAACGTCAACTACGGCTTCGTCTATCTCTACAGCGGCCATGATCTGACCACCCTGGCCGACGACCATGACCAAGGCGCCGCTGGCGCGCCCGAAGGGGCCAGCATCCCGGTGGCGTCCATGGCGGTGACCCTGTCCGACGACGCCGATCCGGCCACCACAGACCCCTACACCTACAAGTTCGGCCTGCTGATGCCCGGCGACTACACCCTGGCCTTTTCCTGCGACGGCATCAACGACCTGCCGGAAAGCTACGAGGGCCTGACCATCCCCAACCCCGAAGGGCTATCCTATGAGCTGACCCTTACCGACGGCGGGGACCTGACCCAGGACATCAACAGCCTTAGCACCGGCCTCTGATCCCTCGCGGATCTTGCCGCCAAGGCGGCTTTGTCCTAGCATGCCCAGCCTCTCCCGCTGGGCATTTTTTATGACACAAGCCGCGCTCCTTACCGTTCTCGATTCCGTCCTGGTGCAGGGTTTTCCCCTGGACAAGGCCTTGGCCCGTGCCGAGTTCGGCCGCCACAAGTCCGAAGGGGTGCAGGCCGCCCAGCACCTGGTGCGTTTTGCTCGCCGTTATGCGGCCCTGGCCGGGCGCAACTGGCCGGTGAAAAGCCAGGACTTGTCGGCCCTGCTGGCGGCCTGGCAGGCTATGGAAAAGCCCAGCCTGCCTTTGAAGGTCAAACCCCTCAACCTGGACAAGGCCCAGCTGGCTGCCGTCAAGGCCGACCCTGTGCTCTGGGAAAGCTACCCCGACTGGCTTTACCAGAAAATGGCCCAGGCCCTGCCCCAATGGCCGGCCCTGGCCCAGGCCCTGAACAAGCCCCCGGCCCAGTACCTGCGGGCCAACAGCCTGCTGGGGGATGCCAAGGCCCTGAAAGAGGCCCTGCGGGCCGAAGGGGTGCAGTGTGACGCCCTGGACCAGGATTGCGTTCGCCTTAAGCGCTTTGCCAACGTGTTTCGCACCCAGGCCTTCGCCCAGGGGCGTTTCGAGCAGCAGGACTGGGGCTCGCAACAGGTGGCGGCCTTGCTGGCAGCCCAGCCGGGGATGACGGTGATCGACGCCTGCGCCGGTGCTGGCGGCAAGACCCTGGCCCTGGCAGCCCAGATGGGCAACAAGGGCCGACTGCTGGCCATGGATATCTTCGACGGTAAGCTCCAGGCCCTGCGCAAGCGGGCCCGCCGCGCCGGTGTCCACAACCTGGAGACCCGCCTTATCGAAGGGTCGGCCATCATCAAGCGCCTCAAGGGCAAGGCCGACCGGCTGCTGCTGGACGTGCCTTGTTCCGGGGTAGGGGTGCTGCGCCGCAATCCGGACTGCAAATGGACCCTGGCCAACGACCATATCGACAACCTGGTGGCCATACAGCGGCAGATCCTCGACAGCTACCCGCGCATGCTAAAACCGGGCGGTTTGTTGGTGTACGCCACCTGTTCCCTGTTACCTCAAGAAAACGAACTTCAAGTTGCTGATTTCATTGAACGTTCACAGGGGCAATTTGTGCTGGAAAGCGAGCAGACCCTCAGCCCCCTGACCGGCGACACCGACGGCTTCTATATGGCCCTGCTGCGTCGTCAACAATAGTTGACGGATTTACGTGCAGTGCCCGCCGGTGGTGCGCTTGGTGGCCACTGACATTGTCATGTTGCGCTGGTAGATTGCGCGCCGTCGGCAGGATGCCGGCGCTGTGGTTGAACTTGCCCTTTTCCTTCTTTTTTAAGGTGTGCGTAATGCGTTCGCCGTCCTTGCGACTGTTTTTGTTGCTTATGGTCACCCTGGCCGCCGTTGGCCAGATGTCCCAGACCCTGTTCGTACCCGGCCAGGGCGCCATTGCCGAGACCTTCGGGGTCAAACCCGGCATGACCCAGGGCATCATGGCCGCCTACCTGGCCATGTATGGCCTGTCCCAATTTATCTATGGTCCCCTGTCCGACAACCTGGGGCGGCGTCCTGTCACCCTGGCCGGCCTGGTGCTGTTTCTGGGGGGCTCCACCCTGGCCTGGCTGGCCCCCAGTTTCAACGCGTTGCTGGGTGGCGCCTTGATCCAGGGCCTGGGCGCCGGTGTGGCCGGTGTCATGGTCCGTACCGTGCCGAGGGACCGCTTCGAAGGGCCGGCCCTGACCCGGGTCAACGGCCTGCTGAGCATGGCGCTGATCCTTTCCCCCATGCTGGCCCCGGTGCTGGGCGGTGTGCTGGTCAGCCAGTTCGACTGGCGGGCCTGCTATCTGTTCCTGCTGGGCCTGGGTGGCGCCGTATTGCTGCTGCAACTGCTGGCCTTTGCCGAAACCCGTCCCGAGGACCCCGAGCCCAAGGCCCCGGTCTGGGTGCGCTACCGGGCCACCTGGCAGAACGCCAATTTTCGCCATCATCTGTGGCCGCTGCTGGCGGTGTTTTCCGGAGTGGTGGTGTTCGAGGCGGCGGCAGGGGTATTGCTGGGTGAACGTCTGGGCCTGCCGGCCTGGCTGGTGAGCTGGCTCTACATAGCGCCGCTGCCCCCCTACATCGCCGGCTCTTTCCTGGCGGCGGCCCTGGCCCATCGCTGGCGCCACAAGGCACTGATGCAATTGGGCACCAGCCTGCTGCTGATAGCGGCCCTGGCACAACTGCTGCTGGCCTGGGCCCTGCCCATGAACGCCTGGACCCTGCTGGGCCCGGTCAGCCTCTACTTCCTGGCCGCCGGCCTGCTGGGCCCGGTGGCCACCAGCGGCGCCCTGGCGGACTTCAAGAAGGGTGCCGGCACCGCCGGTGCCTTGCTGGGTGGCCTGCAAAACCTGGTAGCCGGCCTGGCAGCCGGGGTATCTAGCCTGATCCCCCAGCAAGACGCCTTGCCCCTGGGGGCGCTGCTGACCCTGTTCGCGGTGCTGGCCTGGTGGCAGGCAAGGCGGGTTGGTGAACTTCACGCCAATGTGGCGAAAACCGCTACTGCTGTTACCGACAGCTCCGGGCAAAGCCTTTAAAAATGGGCCCCTGTGAGTTGGCACAGGGGTTGCTAAAGTCATGGCAGGACCTTTTATGACAAGGAACACTGCACATGAAACCCAAACATCTGGTTATCTGCACCGCCGCCCTGCTGCTGAGCAGCGCCCACTTCAGCGCCTTTGCCTGGTGGGGCAACGACGACATCAAGGGCAACGGCAATGTCACCGAGCAAAGCCAAAGCCTGGGCAAGGTTGACGAGATCAGCCTGGCGCTGCCGGCGCAAGTGAAAGTGGTGGCAGGTGAAGGCAAGCTCAGCATCAAGGCCGAAGAAAACCTGCTGCCCTATATCACCGTCACCGAGAAGGGCGACGAGTTGGAGATAGGCACCAAGAAAGGTTACAGCCTGAACCCCAAGAAACCCATCGAGATCAGCATCAGCGTCGAAGCGCTGTCCAGCCTGTCCCTGGCCGGTAGCGGTGATGTGGTGGTGGGCGCCTTCAGTGGTGAAGAACTGGACCTGGACCTGGCCGGTGCCGCGTCCCTGGTGATGGACAAGGCCGACTACCGCAGTATCGACATCGACATTGCCGGCAGCGGTGATGTGGTCATCAAAGACGGCCAGAGCGACGAGTTGTCCGTGGACATCGCCGGCAGCGGTGACGTGGACACTTCCAAGGTGCAGGCGGCCAAGGCCGACATCGACATCGCCGGCTCAGGTGACGTATCCCTGCGTGCCAAGGACAGCCTGGACATCAGCGTGGCCGGTAGTGGCGATGTGGTCTACTTCGGCAACCCCAGCATCAAGCAGAGCGTCATGGGCTCTGGCAACGTGACCCGCAAGGGCGACTGAGTTCAATCGGCGGACGAGGTATGGTCCGCCGTTATTACCCAACTCCCATCCAGCTTGGCCAGCAACAGGGTAAACAGACCCTGGGGCTGGTCCTTTTCCCGTTTAAGCCGCCAATGGCCGAACACCAGGGCCTTATCACCCATCAGGTGCAGCTCCTTGATATCGAAACGCAGCTCCCCCATGGCCTTGGGATCCTGGTAGCGAGCCCGGTAACGATCCAGGGTGGCTTGCCAGCCGTAGGTGATGTCCCCGCCCGAGGCAAAGCGCAATTTGGGGCTGTGCCAATAGCCAGCCATAAAGCCATCCAGGTCACCCCGGCTCCAGGCTGCCGACTGGCCGGCCAGCAGGGCGCGGATCTGGCTTTGGTCGTTCCCTTGGGCCCACAAGGCTGTGCTGCACAGCAAAAAGCCGATAAAAAGCAGTTTTTTCATGGAGTTCCTTGATTGCGGTCAGTTCCTCAACAGGGCTACCATGCCAACAAAGGGATTGGAACGCCATGTACTACTACATCCTCACCTTGCACTTTATCGGCGCCCTGCTGCTGGCGGGCATGCCGCTGTTGTCGCTGCTGGCCCTGCTGCCGTCGGGGATCCGCAAGGGAGAATGGCAGCCCATGGCCGATTTTGCGGTGGCCTTCGAACGGCTGGCCTGGCCCCTGTTCCTGCTGATGCTGGGATCGGGGGCTGCCCTGACCTGGGTCAACTCCACCAATGTGCGGGATCTGTGGACCCTGGGCAGCCAGGCCGGCCAGGTATTGCTAGGCAAGACCCTGGGTACAACGGGTTTTGCTTTGCTGTGGTGGGGCTGGCGGTATCAGGTGGTGCCCAGGCTGGGGCGTTGGCGCCTTTCCTGGGTGGTGGGTTACCTGTTGATGTTGTCCATGGTGGCCTTGGCGCTTTCTGAATGGGGCATTCTCTACATGGCAGGCTTCTTCCTGTCCGAGGGGCAGGGTATATGAAGGCATGGACGCTATTGCTGTTGGCCATGACGGGGCCGGCCTGGGGGTCGGCGGTGGGCGATCTGCGCCAGGCCATGGACCACAATTTCGACCCCAAGGCCAGGGCTAGCCTGCCCGGCCTGGTGGCTCCCGCCGTGGCCGAAGCCACAGCCGAGGGCAATCCCCTGGTACTGGGGGAAGTGCTCTATATCAAGGCTAACATCGAAAGCCGTTTGAGCCGCGACTACGAAGGCTCCTTGCTGACCCTGCATCAGGCAGCGGTGGCGGTGGCTAACCTCAAAACCCCCGACTCCCTCGGGGTGCAGATGGATATCTGGATAGAGCAGGGCTCCCTTAACCAATACCTGGGGCGCTTTGACCAGGCCGAGGCCTTTTTTGAGGAGGCGCTAAAGCGGGCCAGGAGCCGCAAGTCCCCCAAGGCCGAAGCCAGGGCCTTGTTCCGGCTGGGCCAGCTCAAGTACCGTCGCAACGACATAGTGCAGGCCCTTAGCTACCTGGACGAGGCCAGCCTGCGGCTGTTGGAGCAGGATGACCCCGAGCTGCGCCTGAAGATCCTCTCTACCAAGGGCCGGATCTTCAGGCTCAACCATGCCTACGACAAGGCCCAGGATTTCTTGCAGCAGGCTTTGGCGTTGGCCCAGGAGCTGAACGATCACAAGGCCGTGCCCGATTTGTTGGTGGCCACGGCCGTCACCTACGAGGAGATGGGGGACAGCAACAGCGCCTTGCTCGAGTCCCTGCACGCCCTGGATCTGTATCGCCAGCAAAACCGAACCCTGTCTGAAGCCAAGGTGCTGCTCAACATCGCCAGCCTCTACCAGAACGACCCGGCCCAGCATCCCAAAGCCATGGAATACCTGGATCAGGCGGTGACCATCTACCGCAAGAACAAGGTCAACTTCTACCTGGGCACGGCCCTTTCCATGAGGGCGCCGCTGCTGGCTGACCCAGGCCAGGGGATCCAAGATCTTAAAGATGCCCTGGGTTATTTTGACGAGCGTGACGACGTATCGTCCTGGCGGGAGCGTCAGAAGGCGCAGATGCGCCTGGCTGATCTCTATGAGAAGCAGGGCCAGCAGACGTTGGCCATAGCGGCCCTGCGTGCCGCCATGGCCTTGCAGCAGGAGCTGGACAGTGACGATCTTCAGGACGGCCGCCAGGCCATGGAGCAGCTCACCGAACAGCTCAACCAGGCCGACCGGTTGCGCCGCAGCGAGCAGCAGCGGCTGACCCTGGACCAGCAGCGCAGCTGGTGGCGGCAGAGCACCCTGCTAACGGCTGTGTTGGCCCTGGCTACCATGTTGGGGCTACTGTGGCTGTGGCGCCAAAAGCATCAGCTGCAGTTGGCCCTGGCCGAAGACCGCCGCACCATGGCGCATCATGGCTTGTCTGGTCTGGTCAATCAGCGGGGCTTGGCGCCGCTGCTGCAACCTTTGCTGGAAGCCAGCCAGCAGGCCCATAACCAAAGCCGGGAAAGAGAGACCCTCCCCCAGGAACCCCTAGTCTTTATCAGCCTGGACGCCCGCTTTGTCCAGCGTCTGCCGATGCTGGCCGGAATAGAGGAAAGCCGCGAACTGGTGCGCCGTTATGTGGCCACCCTGGAAGAGGCCTGCAGCCACTGCGAAGTGGTGGCGCAATTGGCCGACGACCACCTGCTGTTGGTGCTCAAGGACGAACCCAGCCTGCTGCCCAGCCTCTACAAGCGGCTGTCTGAGCTCACCGCCCGTTTTGTCATGGCAGAAGGGTTGGAAGATGTGCGAGTGGCGGTGGGTTTTAACCTCTTCCCGACCCTGGCCCAACGTTCCAGCCCCCTGCCGGTGGACGCTTTGGTGGAACTGGCCCGCTTCACCCTGGCCCAGGCGGTGACCTTGCTGGAAGAGACCCGCCAAAGCACCTGGGTTTCAATCCAGGCCCTGGAGCTGGCACCCCCTTCGCTGCTGGATGTGGACAATGCCCATCTCAAGCTGCAGGAGGCCCTGGACAGGGGGCTGCTGCAACTGCGCAGCGGTCATTGATCAAGCCAAGGACAGGCTTGCTTGGAACAGCAGTTGCTGATTTAATAACCGCCTCTTTTTGCTAAGGAAAGCACAGCATAATGACCACTCCTCAAACCTCGGAGCGCCACGGCTTCACCTTCAAGGGTGACGGTGCTGAATATTTCGGCATCTGGATAGTCAACTTGGCCCTCTCCATCCTGACCCTGGGTGTCTATTCGGCCTGGGCCAAGGTCCGTCATCAGCGGTATTTTTACGGCAACACCCAATTGGACGGGGACGGCTTTGAATACCTGGCAACCCCGGTACAGATCCTGATCGGCCGCCTGGTGGCCATGGCCGCCATCATGCTCTGGGTGCTGTGCACCAGTTTCTTCCCACCCCTGGCCATGCTGGCGATCATGGTGCTGTCGGTGCTGACTCCCTGGTTGGCGGTGCGCAACCTGCGTTTTGACGCCAGGGTGACCCGCTTTCGCAACGTGCGCTTCGATTTTGTCGGTTCGGTGGAAGGGGGCTACGTCAACTTCCTGGGCAAACCCATGCTGGCCTACGTGCTGGTGTTTTCCGCCGGCTGTATCGGTGCCATGCTGGGTGCCATCATGGGCATGGTTGGCGGCAAGGAAGGGGCCATCATAGGTGCCGTGGGGCTCGGTACCCTGTCTTTCCTGGCCGGCAGCGTGTTGAGCTACGGCTGGCTTATCTACTCCATCGCCGACTATGTGGGTAACCACTATCGTTACGGCGACAAGCAGTTCAAGGCGGAGATCCGCCTTGGGGAATACTTTAAGACCGCTGCCTTTGCCACCTTGCTGCTGGTTGGCCTGATGATAGTGGCCGGCCTGTTGATGGGCCTGGCCGGTGTGGCAGCCGGCTCCCTGTTCGAGGAACTGGGCCAGGGCGGCGAACAGGCAGGCCAGACGGCCATGATCGCGGTCGGCGTCTTCTACCTCATCTTCTTTGCCGTGGCCATGCTGGTATCCGCCTTCGTCAAGGTCCGGTTGCGCAACCACCTGTTCAACCAGACCAGCATCGACGGCCAGCTGCAGCTGCGTTCCACCCTTTCGGTGGGCAGTTACCTCTGGGTGGTGGTGTCCAACTTCCTGTTGATCGTCGTCACCCTGGGATTGGGTTCGGCCTGGGCTCAGGTACGCTACGCCAAGCTGATCGCCGACGGCACGGCGGTGGAAGGGGACCTGAGCCTGGTGGCGGTGAAGGACCATCAACAGCAGACCGATGTGGCCATTGCCGACGAAGTGGCCAGCGCCTTTGACGTCAATATCGGCATCATCTGACCATGGTAATTGAAGGCCACTTGCTGGCGCCTGGTGCCGCCGCCCGCCACCGGGCCCAGTTGCAACTGGGCCCGGATGGGCAGTTGGCCCTGCAAAGCCAGGCATTCAGCAGTCGTTGTCGGCTGGATCAGGTAAAGCTGTCCGACGCGCTGGGCCGGCTGGCCCGTACCCTCACCTTCCCCGAGGGCTGGGTGTTTGTGCCGGCCGATGGTGCCTTGCTCAACCAATGGCTCAAGGCCCAGGGCAAGCAGTCCTGGGTAGCCAGGTTGGAGCGCCATGTCGGGGCCGTGCTGGTGTCCATGGTGCTGATCCTGCTGGCTGGGTGGGGAACTTATCGCTACCTGATCCCGGCCAGCGCCAGCCTGCTGGCCGGCATGGTGCCGCAAAAGGTCTACCAACTGCTGGGGGAGCAGAGCCAAACCCTGCTGGACCATGCCGGCTTCCATGACAGTGAGCTGGAGCAGGACCGCCGAGCCCAGTTACAGCAGCGTTTCAGTGCGCTGCTGGGGCGCCTGGACAAGCAAGGGGTGGCCTTTACCGAGCAACCCCGGCTGCGCTTTTACCAGTTTGAAGGGGGCGCCAACGCCTTTGCCCTGACCGACGGCACTGTGGTGCTCACCGACGAGATAGTGGCCCTGGCCGACGACGACGCCGAGCTGGACGGAGTGCTGCTTCACGAACTGGGTCATATCCATCATCACCATGCCATGACCCAACTGGTGCAGGGGGCGCTGTTTTCGGTGGCCACAGCGGTGCTTGTCGGTGACAGCAGCGCCATCGCCGACAACCTGGCCGGTGCCGCCGTGTTCTTCACCTCCATGAGTTACTCCCGTGACCACGAGCGGGAAGCGGACGCCTTTGCCGCCGACCTGCTGCGCCTGGACCCCCAAGGAACCGAGCCGCTGCGTGCCCTTTACCTCAAGCTCAAGGGCACGGAGCCCAAGGGCGAGGGCCTGCCGGCTTGGGCCAGCACCCACCCGGATCTCGACGAGCGCATCGCCGCCCTGGCCGAGGCCGATCACTGACCCCGGTGTTCCCCGTCTTATATGGTTCTTTAACCGGCCCTGCATCCTGATGCGGGGCCGTTTTCTAGTAGCAGGCTGCAAGGAACAAAGCCCTAAACCCCGCCCCTTTGGTGCGGAAAAAAGAAACAATGCATTTCTCGGTTTTACCGTAATAAAGCTCAGTTAAAAATTGATTTGGTGCTATCCTAGGCGCCGCTTGCCCTGGGCGTGGTTCCCAGCCCCAGGGGCACCAGATTGGGCCAGGACGACCCAGTTGACGCTTTTTCCTGAATTTTTCGGCCAAGGGGCCAGTCCCGCGCCCCTTGGTTACTGCGGTTTGTTGCGGCTGGGCGCTCTCGCGTGGCCGCCGATGCATTTTTTATGTTTGGGACTTTAACCATGAATGCTTGGTATCTGCTCTGCTTCTTATCCGCCCTGGCGATCTTTATCGCCTTTACTAACCAATATGTGCTGAAAATGCAGACAACCATCGCGATCACTACAGGTTCTGTGGTGATCTCGCTGCTGTTGATCCTGTCGGTCAAGATGTTGGGTAACGGGGTGGCTGATGGCATCAACGAGGTGGTATCCCACCTCAACTTCAACCAGTTGCTGCTCAAGGGCATGCTCGGTTTCCTGCTCTTTGCCGGGGCTTTGGAAATCGACCTGTACGCCATGAAGAAGCAGCGCTGGGAGATCACCATACTGGTGCTCTTCTCAACCCTGGCCTCCACCTTCATGGTGGGCTACCTGAGTTTCTGGCTGTTGGGCGAGCTGGGCTGGCAGGTTCCCTTTATCTACTGCCTGCTGTTCGGCGCCCTGATCAGCCCCACCGACCCCATAGCCGTGCTGGCCATCATCAAGCAGATGAAGGCCCCTGAGGGGATCTCGGTACAGGTGGAAGGGGAATCGCTGTTCAACGACGGCGTTGGCCTGGTGGTGTTCACCACCATCTTTGCGGTGGCCTTCTCCGGCACCGAGCCTACTTTTAGCGGCGTGGCCGAGCTGTTCCTCACCGATGCCGTGGGCGGTATCCTCTTCGGCTTCCTGCTAGCCCTGGTAGGGCACTTCCTGCTGATGCACTCCAAGGACGCCAACATCCGCCTGCTGGTGACCTTGACCATTCCTTCGGCCGGCTTTGCCCTGGCCAACCTGATGGATATCTCCGGTGCCCTGGCCATGGTGGTGGCGGGGATCTTCATCGGCAACGTCACCAGGGGCAAAATCACCAAGGCGGAAGACGACCATGACCGCCTCTATGTCCAGCATTTCTGGCATGCCACCGACAGCTTCCTCAATGCCCTGTTGTTCCTGCTGATCGGCTTGCTGCTGGTGTCTTTGCCGGTTTCCCTGGAAGAAGTGGGCCTGGGTCTGTTGATGGTGCCGGTGGTACTGCTGGCCCGTTTTGTCAGCGTGGGCATCCCCTACCTTGGCTTTCGCCAGTTCCGCCGCTACGACCTTAACTCGGTCCGTATCCTCACCTGGGGTGGTCTGCGCGGTGGCTTGGCCCTGGCCATGGCCGCCTCTATTCCCAGCGGTAAGATGATAGTGAACGGCGTTGATCTCCACAGTCTTATCGTGATCATGACCTATGTGGTGGTGATCTTCTCCATCATCATCCAAGGTTTGACCATATCCCCCCTGATCCGCCGCAGCATAGAAGCTGCCAAAGGATCCTGACCCCAAAGGCCGCCGGATGGCGGCCTTTTTCCTACCTGAGCGGTCTTTTCCACCTACTATTGCTGTGAACAGCTTGCTGGGAGCCGGGCATGGATATAGCGGTGGTGGGCGGTGGTATCAACGGCCTTTGCGTAGCCTGGCAACTGGCCGAAGCTGGCCACAAGGTCAGCCTCTACGAACGGGACCAATTGATGGGCGCCACCAGTAGCGCCTCTTCCAAGCTGCTTCATGGTGGCCTTCGTTACCTGGAGCAGGGCCATTGGCAACTGGTGAAGACCGGGCTTGCGGAAAGGCGCTGGTGGCTCGACAACGTGCCCCAGCTTACCCAGAGCCTGCCTCTTATCTATCCCCTCTACCAACAGGGCCGGCGTCGCCGCTGGCAACTCAAGCTGGGTCTAACCCTCTATGATGCCCTTGCCGGTCGCCAAGGGCTGGGCCGCCATCAGTGGCTAAGCCGCGAGGCCGTGCTGCACCAGGTTCCCAACCTGCGTTCCCGGGGGCTGCTTGGGGGATACCTGTTCCTCGATGGTCAAATGGACGACAAGGCCCTGGGTCTTTGGGTGGCCGAACAATGCCGTTTGGCCGGAGTGCAGATCTTTGAGCAGCACCCGGTGCTGGCCCTGGATGCCAAAGGCACTGTGGCCCTGGCCGACGGCCTGGCCCAGTTTGACGCCGTGATCAACGTTGCCGGACCCTGGAGCCAGGCATTGTTGCAGCAGTCGGGTTTGGCGGTGGAGCAGCCTTTGGACCTGGTGCGGGGCAGCCACTTGCTGCTGTCTGGGCAGCGCAGCTGTGGCCTGATGTTGGAAGTGCCTGGTGAAGCGCGATTGGTGTTTCTGCTGCCCTACGGCGGCCAGAGTCTGCTGGGCACCACAGAAGTGCGCCATGAACTGGACCAACCCATCCAATGCAGCGAGGCCGAGACCCGCTATCTGCTGAACTGTTACAACCACTACCTGATGCCGTCTTTAACGGAAGGGGATGTGGTGGCGAGCTTTGCCGGAGTGCGGCCTTTGTTGGCTGGTAGCCTTGACCCCAGCAAGGCCAGCCGCGACTTCCAGCTGTCCCGCCAGGGGCGGGTGCTTACCGTCAGCGGTGGCAAGTGGACCACGGCCCGAGCCTTGGCCCGGACCCTGGTTGCCAAGCTTGGCGACGAGTCTTAAAGCAGGCCTTCGGCCTGAAGGGCGCGCTGCACCGCAGGGCGCTCGGCAACACGGCCAACCAAAGCCTGCAGGCTGGGCCAGGGGCTCAGATCAAACTGCACTATGGCGGCCCAGTTCAGCACGGTAAACAGATAGGCGTCCGCCACGGTGAACGTCTCACCGCTGATATAGGGCTGATCCCCCAACTTGTTGGCTAGCCAGTCCAGGCGGCGGGTCAGCAAGGCCTTGGTCGCTTCTTTCCAGTCGCCGCTTTGGGCCGGGTTGAACATGGAGCCCATGGGTTTGTGTAGCTCGGTGGCGATAAAGCTCATCATGCTAAGCAGCTGGTAGCGGGCCTCACCCTGGGTGGGCAGCAGGCTGGCGCTGGGGTCCAGATCGGCCAGGTACTGGGAGATCACGGTGCCTTCTGTCAGCTGCAGGCCGCTGCCGGTTACCAGCACCGGAATGTAGCCCTTGCTGTTGATGGCCAGGAAGTATTCGCCTGTCTCGGTGGTTTTGGTTTTCAGGTCGACCTTGACCAGGCTGTGGGGCAGGGCCAGTTCTTCCAGCAGGATGTGAGGGGCCAGGGAACAGGCGCCGGGGGTGTAATAGAGCTTCATGGATTTTCCTTTGGCTATCGTTGCTGCAGGCCAGTGTAACTCTTGCTTTCCTACTGACAAGTACTTACCTTTTGGTTAGTTTTGAACGGATCCCCTCCTCTATGACCGACAGCTTCTCCCACGATGTGCTCAGTAAAAACTGCCCGGCGCGCCATGTATTGGAAGTGCTGGCCGATAAATGGGCACTGCTGTTGATGTATGCCCTGTCCAGCCAGGGCCCGGCCCGTACCGGCGAACTGCGCCGCCGGGTCTGCGGCATTTCCGAGAAGATGCTGATCCAGACCTTGAGGCGTATGGAGCGTTTCGGCCTGGTAGAACGCCAGTCTTATCCTGAAGTGCCGCCCCGGGTGGAATACCGGCTGACCGGCCTGGGGGTGTCCCTGAGTGGGCCCATCCGGACCCTTAACCTCTGGGTTGAAGACAACGTACTGGCCATTCAGGATGCCCAGCAGCAATACGAGCAACGCTTGGCGCAAGACGCCGCCGAGCAATAAAAAGCCCCGCTGATGCGGGGCTTGTTGTCGGGTGCTTGTCTTAGGCGCCTTTGACGGCCTTGGCCACGGCCAGGCCCAATTGGTGGGCCGATGCCGGGTTCTGGCCGGTGATCAAGCGGCCGTCCACCACCACCTTGGGTTGCCAGTTCAGACCTTTGCTGTAACGGGCCCCGGCTTCAATCAGCTGGTCTTGCAGGGAGAAGGGCACCACCTTGGACAGGCCCACTTCGTCTTCCTCGGTGTTGGCAAAGCCGGTTACCTGCTTGCCGGCCAGCAGCTTGCTGCCGTCCTTGAGGGTAATGCCCAGCAGAGCCGCAGGACCGTGGCAGACGGCTGCAACCACACCACCCTTGTCGTAGATGCGGGCGGCGATTCGGTTGACGGCGGGGTTGTTGGGGAAGTCCCACATGGTGCCGTGGCCACCCACGAAGACCACCGCCTTGTAGTCCTTGGGATCGACCTTGGCCAGTACCTTGCTGTGGTCAATCAACATGCGGGTAGCGGGGTTGTTCAGGAAGCGCTGGTTGGCGGAGTCGGGCTCGGCCAGGCTGCGCGGGTCGACCGGGGCCATGCCGCCGGCAATGCTGGCCACGTCCACATCCAGGCCGGCACGGGTCAGGGCGAAGTAGGGGTGGGTCAGTTCGGCCATCCAGAAGCCGGTTTTTTCCTGAGTGTCTCCCATTTGCTGGTGGCTGCTGACCACCATCAGCACCCTGTCGGCAGCCAGGGCCGTGGTGCTTATTACCAGGGCCAGCAGAGTGGCGGCCCAACCAATAGCTTTGTTCATAGGGTTTCTCCTCGCTCCAGTGAAGGGCTGTCAGCTTAGGCAGTGGTAAGCTATAAAAGAAATGAAAGTTAGTTATTTGAGATATTCAAAATTTGAATATTAAAAGCAAGAATCTCAATCTCCTGCTGCTGTTTCGGGTGATCTTCGAAGAGCGCAACCTTTCTGCCGCTGCCCAGCGGCTGGCCATGAGCCAGCCCGCCGTCAGCCATGCCCTCAAGCGGCTGCGCCAGGACTTCAACGATCCCCTTTTCGTACGCCATGCCAGGGGCATGGTACCCACGCCTCTGGCGTTGGCGGTGGCACCCCGTATCAACGAAATACTGCGTTGCAGTGAGCAACTGTTCGAAGGCCTGGTTGCCGAAGACTTTTCCCAAGTAGAGGGCACCTTTGTCATAGCGACCACAGACATCGTCGAACAAAGCCTGATGCCGCTGTTACTGCCCAAGGTGCAGGCCAAGGCCCCTGGGCTGACCCTGTCCTGCCGGGGCCTGCAGGGCCAGTTGCCCAAGGCGGCCCTGGAGCAGGGCGGCGCCGACCTGGCCATTGCCGGTTTCTTTGGTGATCTGCCCGGCGAGCTGCACCAGCAAGCCTTGTTCGAGGACCATTTCGTGGTTTTGGCCAGCCGTAGCAACAGACAGCTGCAAAAGGGCCTGGATCTGAACACCTATGTGGCCAGCCGCCATCTGATCACCAGCCTCAAAGGGGACCTAAAGGGGTTGGTGGACCAGGCCCTGGCCGCCAAAGGCCTGCGCCGCCACATTGCGGCGGCCTATGCCAGCTTCCTGGCCCCGGCCAGCGCCCTGGTGGGCAGTGACTTGCTGTTGACCTGCCTGAGCCAGGTAGCCCGCCAGGCCGTGTTGTCACAGCCGGACCTGCAGATGCTGCCCTGCCCCCTGGACCTCCCCCGGGTGCAGTTCCAACAGGTTTGGCACCCTCGTAGCCACCAGGACCCCTTGCATCGCTGGTTGCGCCAATGGGTGCACCAGTGTAGCCAGGCTTTGGGCACCAAAGGTTGAAGCTCAGGTTAAGCCGAATAAATTCAAAGGGATACATCTGTATTGACCGGGCGATCTCTGCATGGCTTTGTAGGAGATTGGACATTGCAATTCCCCGCCCATCAGGGGACCATGCATTAGCGAATGGCTAAGAGGACGGCAAATGGACTTTGAACCCCAATACTGGCATTGGCTGATCTTCGGCATGTTGCTGATGATCGCCGAGATATTTATCCCCAGCTTCACCGTATTCTGGTTTGGCCTGGGAGCCTTGGTGGTGTCCTTGTTGGTGGCTCTTGGGGTGCCCCTGTCGGTACCGCTGCAGATTATCCTTTGGGCCCTGGCGTCCTGTGCCTTTACCCTGCTTTGGTTCCGTTTTTTCCGCCCCTTGATGAAAGACCGCACCAAGGCGGGCATCGCCAGCGAGGCGGTAAAGGGTGAGTCCGGCCAAGTGATCAAGCTGCCGGTAGAAGGGCAGCGTGGTGTGGTGCGTTTTACTACGCCGCTGCTGGGGGACGACGAATGGCCCTTTATCTGCAACAACGAAGTTGCCCTGGGTGACCGGGTATTCGTGGTGGAAGTGTCGGGGAATACCCTGATCGTTGAGAAACGTTAAATCCGTACGCTTTACATTCAGAGAAGGAATAGCGCAATGATGTTCAATGGAATGGCTACGGCCGGAGTCTTCTTCCTGCTGGTGCTGATCACCCTGCTGATGGGGGTCAAGATAGTGCCCCAGGGCAGCAAGTACGTGATCCAGCGCCTGGGTAAATACAGCCGCACCCTGGGTCCCGGCCTGAACTTCATCATCCCCTATATCGACCTGGTGGCCTACAAGGTTACTACCAAGGATATCGTGCTGGATATCCCGTCACAGGAAGTGATCACCCGCGATAACGCAGTGATCATCGCCAATGCCGTGGCCTACATCAATATCGTCTCCCCCGAGAAGGCCGTTTACGGTGTGGAGAACTACAGCATCGCCATCCAGAACCTGGTGCAGACCTCCCTGCGTTCCATCATAGGTGAGATGGACCTGGACGACGCCCTGTCCAACCGTGACGCCATCAAGGCCAAGCTCAAGGGCGCCATCTCCGACGACATCGCCGACTGGGGCATTACCCTTAAGACCGTCGAGATCCAGGACATCAACCCCTCTCCCACCATGCAAAAGGCCATGGAAGAGCAGGCCGCTGCCGAACGTGGCCGCCGCGCCACCGTGACCCGTGCCGACGGTGAAAAGGCCGCCGCCATACTGCAGGCGGAAGGCCGCCTGGAAGCGTCCCGCCGCGACGCCGAAGCCCAGGTGGTGCTGGCCACCGCCAGCCAGACCGCCATCGAGAAGGTATCGGCAGCGGTACAGAACAACGAACTGCCGGTGATGTACCTGCTGGGCGAGCGCTACGTGGAGGCCATGAAAGAGATGTCCACCTCCCAAAACAGCAAGATGGTGGTACTGCCGGGGGATATCCCCGCCGCCATCCGCACCCTGATGGGTGGTTTGATGAAGTAAGAAAAAAGCCCCGCTTCGCGGGGCTTTTTTACAGGTAGCGACCGAACCGGTCTTTAAGGGCCGCCAGTATCTCTTGGTGCCGCTGGTTAAGACCATGGTTGCCGCCGAGAGCAGCAGTTGGTGTGGTTTGCCAAGGATCTGAAGGCGAGCGGCCAGGTCCGTTGTGTGGTGCACCAAGACCTTGTTATCCGCCTCGCCGTTGTAGCCGATAACCGGCTTGGGCTTGCCGTCATCCCTGGGCTTGACCAGTACGCCCCTTACCAAGACCCCCCACTTTGTACTTGAAGGTGAGTCACGCCACCCCGGCCAGGGACTTTCACGGCAGCAAGCAGGCCAGCAGCAGGGTGGGAAGACCCCGCCTGAGTGCGGCGATAAGAAAACCAGTCAAAGCAGATCTTTTGCTATCAGAAGTTTCGCCTTGTGGATTTACCGCCGGCCGGCAAGTTCCGTCTGGCCCTTGGGCTCGAACTGCCCCTGGGGTAAGCTGGCGCCCCATGCCAAGAGGGGAGCTTGAAATGGGATGGATAAGGGGCCTGGTGGCCCTGTTACTGGGGTTGGCCTGGGCGGTGCAGGCTGCCGACAAACCGGCTTGCCGGGCGGTATTTGATGCCGGGTCCAGCGGCACCCGCTTATTCCTCTATGTGCAGCAAGAGGGCGGTTGGCAACCATGGCCAGGTGCCAAGCTTGGTGCCCTGGCCGACCCGGTGCGCCAACACCAGGGGCCGAAGGCCATGGCGGCCCTGGCCGCCGATCTGGCCAATAGCCTGGAAGCGCTGCGTCAAGACGGCCCCACCAATTCAGAAGGTCAGCCGCGCTGGCAAGGTTTTGACTGGCAGCAGGCCTGCCGTTTGCAATCGGTGTCGGTGCTGGCCACGGCCGGCATGCGCCTGGCCGAGCAGCAAGACCCGGTGGCCAGCGTCGCCCTTTGGCAAGAGGTGCAGCAAGCCCTGGCAGGGCTGCTGGGGCCGGCGGTGGCGATCGACGCCAGGACCCTGACCGGCTTTGAAGAGGGCTTCTATGCTTGGCTGGCGGCCCGTGCCCGCCTGGGCCGCAGCGATATGGGGATTGTCGAGATGGGGGGCGCCTCAAGCCAGGTGGCCTTTCCCTGCCCGGCCTGCGACCGGGCCGACGACGCCGTGCAACAGGTGCGCCTGGAGGGGCAGACCCTGGACTTTTACAGCTATTCCTTCCTTGGCCTGGGCCAGGACGAGGCTCCCAAGGTGTTGGGAGTGCCGCACGCTTGTCGCTACGGCGCAGGCGTTAAGGACCCTAACTGGCAACTTGGACAATGCCAGGCCCAGCTACCTCTGACCCTGGGCCGTGCCCTTAAAGACCCCTACAACTTTCAAGGCCAGGGCCAGGGGGGCTATCGTCAGGTACCTACCGAAAAGGCTGGGGTAAAAGACTGGTTGTTGACCGGTGCTTTTCAGTACAACACTCCGGACCAACTGGACAGTTGCTGTCTTAACCAGGGCCAATGCTACCAGCCCAGTACCGCCTGTTTCCGGGTGGCTTACCTGCCCCTGTATCTGGACAGCCTGGGGGTCGACCCCCATTCACCTGACCTGGATGTCAGCTGGACCCTGGGGGCCGTGCTGTGCCGAAACGAGCAGTGCCTGGCCCCAAGCAAGCCCCCTTGCCGCTGGCGAAAGGCCGGTTGCCTGGCGCCTTCAGTTGGTGACGGCCGCCCTGAGGGCCGCCCTGGCCAGCAGCCGGGTGGAGTCCAGCACCGGCAACACTGAATCGGCCTGGCTTATCAGCAGCGGGATCTCGGTGCAGCCCAGCACCACGGCGTCGCAGCCCCCAGCCGCCAGGCTTTCGATAACGTCTTGAAAATAGCGGCGGCTTGCGGCCTCAAAACGGCCATAAACCAGCTCGTCGAAGATCCGTTGGTGAATGCCCTGGCGCTGGTCGCTGTTCGGGATCTGGGCCTCAAGCCCCTGGGCGCCAAGGGCCTTTGGGTAAACCTGGCCTTCCATCAAAAAGCGGGTGCCCAGGATACCCAGGCGCCGGTAACCCTTGGCCTTGGCCTCTTGGGCCACCACTTCGGCGATATGCAGCCAGGGTACCGGGCTTTGGGGCCTCAGCTTCTCTACTGCCGGGTGCACTGTGTTATCCGGGCAGATCAATAAACGGGCGCCCATGGCTACCAGCTTGTCCGCCGACCCCTTCATCAAGGCCGCCACGCTGTCCCAGTCCCCTGCTTCCAAAGGGCCCATGTACTGGCTCATGGAAAAGCAGTGCAGGGCAATTTCGGGGTGGGCATGGGGGCCCAACAGCTCTGCCCCTTCGGTCACCAGGGTGCGATAACACAGGGCTGCCCCCTCGCCACTGATGGCCAATATGCCGATAGGCAATGGCCCATGGTTTGGCTGCGTCATGACAATCCCACCCCTTTAGCCATCAGTACCGCCAGCAGCGGTATCACCAGCAGCAACAGCAACTCGGTGCGGATCAGCATGATGATCACCTTGGGAATGGCCACCTCATCCGCCTGGCTGTTGCGGTGTTTCAGGAAGAACAGGGTGGGGTAGATGGACAACAGCGCCAGCAATACAAAGAGGGTGACTTTGAGGTGGAACAGACCGTTGAGGTTATAAAAGGCGGCCGGTTTGCCGACGCCCAGCCACAACGTCAGGCCGGCCCCAAGCACCAGCAGGGCACTGATGCCGTAAAGGCCATCTATCCTGGTCAGGCGTCTTAATTGCGGGCCGCTTAACCTGGGGGCCAGCAACAGGTGCTCGGCCACCAGAGCGGCGGCCAAGCCGATGATGCCGACGAAATGCAGATAGCGGATCAGGGCGTCTTCCAGCATGGGTAGTCCTTGTTTTTCCAGGCGAGAGGCGCTCCTAGCATGCGGCTTTTTTATCGCCAACGCCAGCGTCCAGAAGACCGGGCAAAGCCTGTTGTAAGGCAAGGCGATCATTAAAAATGAGCATGCTCAAAAATGGATTTGAGCGTGCTCAATTTCTGAACTAGGCTCTGTGAAACAACGGAGCCTCCCCATGGCCGACAGTAAAAAACAGCAGACCCGAGATGCCGTCCTCAAGGCCGCCTGGGACCTGTTCCAAGCCCAAGGCTATACCCAGACCAGCACTCGCCAGATAGCCAGGGCCGCAGGGGTGGCGGACGGCACCGTTTTCAGCCACTTCCCCAGCAAGCTGGCGCTGCTCAAGGGCGGCATGCTGCACCTGGTAGACCAGGTATTGGCCCTGGCCGCCGGCACCGACAGCAGCCTGGATGCCAAGGCCCGGCTGCTCCATTACGCCACCTACCTTTACGACTTCTACCTGAGCAACAGGGAGTTCAGCCGCGAGCTGTTCAAGGAATTGTTGTGGCAACCACAGCCTTTCCAGGCCCAGTTGGACAGCCTCAAGGCCCATTTGACCACAGACCCTGGCCAGGGCGAGGTACTGGCGGATTTGTACTTTATGACCCTTTGCCATGGGCTGGCGGCGGATGACCTGGACGCCGCCAGCTTAGTGGCCCGGCTGCGGGCCAAGCTGGCCCATATCGAGGTAGACTAGGGGCTTTGCAACCAAAGGCGGCAGTGCCATGACAAGCGAAGTGAAAATCGAGGATCTGCAACTGGGGGACGGTAAGGCCGTGGTCAAAGGAGCCCTTATCACCACCCAGTACAGAGGCACTTTGGAAGACGGCACCGAGTTTGACTCCAGCTATGCCAAGGGCCGCCCTTTCCAGTGTGTTATCGGCACTGGCCGGGTGATCAAGGGCTGGGATATCGGCCTGATGGGCATGAAGGTAGGCGGCAAGCGTAAGCTGTGGGTGCCGGCAGAGCTTGGCTATGGCGACCGCCAGGTCGGCCCTCATATCAAACCCGGTTCCAACCTGGTGTTTGAAATCGAGCTGCTGGAAGTGCTGACCCGGGACGACTGACGGCCGGCTCTGCCGGCTAGGGCCGGATTTCCAAGGGCGGCCATGGCCACTGCATTTTATTGACCGGCCAGGCCGCTATCGCACCCGGCTGATGCGCGTGCTGATTGACGAGGTCATGGCCTGGTATCAGCCGGAGAAGGGATGATGGCGATACTGTTTCTCGGCTATTCACTGCTGATACTGGCCGCCGGCCTAAGCCCGGTGCGCTGGCTGCGCTATGGACTACCGGTGACGCTGCTCCTGTTGCTGCCACTGGGGGGCGCCGGTTGGTCGTTTTGTCTGCTGGCCTTGAGCTATGTGGCCCTGACCGCCTGGATGAAGGAACAGCCAGGGCCTGCCTGGCTGGCTTGGCTAAGGGGCCTGTTATGGTTTGGGCTGAGCCTGGGGTTGATGGTGCATCAGCTACCTGGTTACCAAGGCCTCCTACTGGCGCAGCAGGCGGTGGTAAAAACCGGCAGCGTGGCGGTGAACCTTTACCTCAATACCGACAAGGTGCTGGTGGCTTGGTCATTGCTGTGCTGGTGCCCCCTGGTGGCGCCCTCGTTAGCCAAACCCTGGCGGTTCTCTTCCTGGTGGGCGCTGGCCGTGGCCCCCATGGGGATAGCGCTGCTTACCCTGCTGGCCATGGCCAGCGGCCTGGTTGATTGGCAGCCGGGGCTTAGCCCCTGGTTCTGGTTGCTGGCGGCTACCAACCTCCTCAACACCTGTATGGCTGAAGAGCTGCTGTTTCGAGGGTTGCTGCTCCGTTGGCTGCAACCGCGCTGGGGCAGCGCGTTGGCGTTGCTTGTGAGCAGCATTCTTTTCGGAATGGCGCATCTGGCCGGTGGCTGGGGTTATGTGGGGCTGGCGACCCTGGCCGGCGGGCTTTACGGCCTGATGCTGCAGCTGACCGGCCGCCTGGCGCCCGCCGTGCTGTGCCATTGGGCGCTGAATCTGACGCAGCTACTGCTGTTGACCTGGCCGCTGAGCCAGCGCTAAGGCCGCCGCCACAGACTGCATCGCCAGCGACTCTGCAGCTTTTGTTCTGGCCTGGCCAACCCCAAACCAACGTGACAGGCCCAGACGGGCTCAAGGCAAAGGCCTATCCCCTGTCCCAAAGGCAAAAAAAGCCGCCACAGAGGCTGAAAACACTGAAACCTTTGCAAAATCCGGTGGTAAGCTTTCGCGCATTATTCACAAGTTTATTTGCCTAATGACAGGGAGATGGATGGATGTCGTTTGAACATGGCTCGGTGGATCTTGGGATCCCCAATCCGTTCAAAGTAGAGGGAGCGCTGCGCACCCTGCGTGGTGTAGTGGTGAGTCTGCTGGGGGCTGGCGCCCTGCTGCAGGTGGCTGGTCTGGTCAAAAGCAACCCTGTCAGCGGTTGGATGATGGCCATTGTCGGCTTCATTCTGCTGGGCGGTGGCCTGAAGGCCACGGGTGCCGGTATTTTCCAGATGATGCGCTTTTACGTGGGCCGTGGTGTACCTACCTCCCTGGCCGCCAACGTCAGCGAGTCCGAGCGTTCTACCAGCCACCTGGAGCAACCCTTTGTGGCTTACAACGCCAGCCTGCTCGAGCAGATGCTGATGGGCCGCAAGAACCTCACCTTTATCGAACCGCGTGGCTGGATAGCCCGACTGGTGCACAGCCTGTTTCCGCGCCTGACCTTCCTGCCCTATGCCCTGCGCAACACGGCACTGATGCTGTCTACCGCCCTTACCAAGACTCTGGTGGCGCTGCTGTGCTTTGTGCTGGCCTGGTTTACCTCGGCCACCGGCCTGGGGGGCCAGGGCGCTGAAGCCATGATGCCGGTGCTGAGCGCCGTGCTGCTGATCTACCTGCTGCTGGTCTGGTTCAAGGCCGGTGGTGCCGTGACCCGTCGCCTGGGTACCCAGGTGGACGCCGCCGGTACCGGCAGCCTGGCCAAGGTGCTGGCCCTGGCGATCCTGGCCCCCGTGCTGCTGGGTTACCTGTACAGCTATGCCAACAGCTATGGGGCGTCCCGTGGTGTTGCCAACCTGCTTGGGCTCATCGATTTGATTGCCAAGGGCATCATGCCCGGGCTTTGGCTGCTGGTGACCTGTGTGTTGCTGGTGACCGCCACGGCGCTGCTGGTGACCCTGCTTGGGGTGCGTGCCGCCAAGGCCAACCCGGTCACTGAGGTGTCGGAATACCGGGGCAACTGGCAGGAGTCGGTACACCCCAACGAGATCTTCATCAACATCGACTCCATGGTGATGGCCAACCGCCGTTACCTAGAGATCCCCAACCGGGTCTACCGTGATCTGGAGCCCGAGCTCAACGAGCAATCGGAAGGCAAAGGGGCTTTCAAGGGCAAGATGATCCAGGAAACCCAGCCGGCCTATAAACCGATGCCGGTGTCCGGTTTGCAGAAGAAGCTGCGCTTGGTCGGTACCGCCCTGGGCCAACTGGCCTACGGGGTGTCGGCATTGCTGTTCTACTTCACCTTTACCGGTGCCACCGAGGTGCTGGCCCAGCTCAAGAGCCACCGTATCCATGACATGGCGTCCTTGCTCGGTGCCTTGGACTCGGTGCTGCCCTACCTGACCGCCTCCATCGTCGCCCTGGTGTTTGCGCGGTTGCTGGTCAACCACTGCCACCTGTTCTGGGGAGAAATGCAGTTCGAATCGACCCTGGTGTACTTTAAGTGCGAAGGGACCTTTACCGAATCGCGTATTTCCACCGGTGCCGGCATTTACGACTCCACCCGTTCCGAGAACACCCTGGTGCGGTCGTCCATGACCCCCTGGGTGATCGTCTCAAGGCTGGTCAGCTCCACCTTTGCCGGTGTTGGCGGCCGTAACCTGGAGTTCCCCCGCCATGTGCTGGAAATGCACAGGGACGAAGGCACACTGCAGGCCCTCTTGAAGGATCTCAAAGGCTTCCTGGGTGACCGTGAAGTCATTGCCAGCCTCAAGAGTGAAAAGGACCTGGCTGCGGCCTCCAATATCTTCAACATCAACGAGCAGACCCGCAGCGCCCTGCCGGGCAAGCCCGACTCCCCTGATGTGGCAGGTCACCTGACCAACGCCGACGCCACAGAGCAACCCTGAGAAAAGGCCCCGAAAGGGGCCTTTTTCATGGCAGTGTGGTCAGACCCCGGCGCCGTCCACCAGGGCCGGTTCCTGCATTTCCTGCATCAACCATTCCTTGAAGGCCTTCATGCCGGTGGTGAGCGGCCTGTGCTTGCGATAGACCAGGTAAAAGGCCTTGTGGGTGTCGAGCTGGATGTCGAAGGGCACCACCAGCCTGCCCGAGGCGATCTCCCTGGAGGTCAGGGTGCTGTCGGCCAGGGCCACCCCCAGATCTTCCTGGGCGGCGGCGGTGGCCAGCTGGCCGCTGGAGATCTGCATGCTGCCCTTGGGCTTGAGGTTGCCGACCCCGGCCATTGCCAGCCAGTTCTCCCATTCGTACTTGCGCTTGCTGACGTAGATAAGGGTGTGGTGGCGTAGGTCCTGGGGGCTTTCCAGGGGGAAGCGACCCTTTAGCAGCCTGGGGCTGCACATGGGCACCAGCATCACCTTACGCAGGAAGTGCACCTCTATGTCGTCCCAGTCGCCGCTACCGAAGTAGACCGCCATGTCGGTGCTGGCGGTATTGAAGTCGATAAGGCCCATGGAGGCGTTGATCTGCAGCTCGATGTCCGGGTACTGCTCCTGGAAACGGGCCATCCTCGGCATCAGCCAGCGGATCAGGAAGTTGGGGGCCACACTGATCTGCACCACGTTGCTTTCCTGCTGGGTGGTCAGGCGCTGGGTGGCCACTTCTATCTCGTCCAGGGCGTGCTTGATACCGGTCAGGTATTGCTCACCGGCCGGGGTCAGCTGTACCTTGCGCTTGTCGCGGCTGAATAACGAGACTCCCAAGTATTCTTCAAGCGTTTTGATCTGATGGCTGACCGCAGAGGCGGTGACGTGCAATTCCTCACCTGCGGCAGCAAAGCTAGAGTTACGGGCTGATGCCTCGAATACCCGCAGGGCGTTGAGTGGAGGAAGGCGGCGCATCTTTAATCTCCAATGCTGAGATTTTTTCATCATTCTGTTGAAAAAGGCTCGCTTTTTCAACAGCCCCCTCGGCAGTAGTATGGCTGCGTGGAAAGTGACCACCGCCCCTAACGAGGAAACCCCCATGGCTGCGCACGAACTGAAACTGGACCCTTACGGCAATATCGACGTCGACTACTACATGCAGCTGGCCAAGGCCCAGCGCCGCGTCTACCTGAGCGAGCTCAACGCCGCCGTTAAAGCCAAGGTCAAAAGCCTGTTTCGCGCCAAAGCCAGCCCCCTGGTAGCCGGCCACTAAAAACCGCTTTACCTTCCTCGTCCTACAAAGGCTGGCGCTATGCGCCGGCCTTTGTCGTTTCTGGCCCTAGCCGGCAAACACCGGTTTTTCCCGGCCCATGTCCATCAGCATATCGGCGATATAGGCTGCCCGCAGGCTGTCCAAGGGATCTGTGGAGTCCAGATGCCGGGCCAGGGTGGCCAGCCCTAAGTCTCGGGAGCGGGCGGCCAGCTGCGGCTTGGGGCCGGCCGGGCCGTCTGCCAGCTGCTCCAGGCAGTGCACCAGGTGGCGCTGCAGGGCAGAGGGCTGGGCCAAGGAGGCGGGCTGGGCCGGCAGCTGCCTGAGCCAGGTGTCCAAGAGCTGTTTGTCGGCCGGTTTGGCCAGATCGTCAAAATGCAGGTTGCACCAGCTATCTAGCAGCAGGCTCACCGGTTGCAGCCGATAGTGGCTGGCGCTGCGTTCAATGCGGGCCAGGATCAGCGCCGGCAGGCGCTGGCCCAGGCATTCGAGGTTGGCCACCGCCTTATGGTGCAAGGGGCTGTAGGGCAGGCTAAAGCTCAGCCCCTGGCCTTGGGCGTCTTGGTAGTGCAGCCACATGCATTGGCTGGCCTGGTCAAAGCCCTGGTCAACCAGGGCGCTGGGGGCAAACAGCAGATAGGGGGCCTGCCAGTCGATAAGGGCCACCTGGTCCACCGCCTTGGGCGCCAGGGGCGCATCACTGGGGTCGACCCGGCTGTCCTGGCGCCGCCTGAGCCGGCCCCAGCCGCTGAGTTCCCCCTGGCTCAACTCCAGGGTCCGGCCTTGCCAGTTGGTGGCGGAGGGGGCCCCTGGCAGCAGCGGCAGGCTGCGCCACAGGGCCTGGTAATCCAGGGCTTGGCTTTTGTCGTTGCGGCTTTCGGTAAGGCAGATAAAGCGGCCCTGCTCGTCCTGCAGCACCAGGGTCAGGCCATGGGCGCCCCCGTCGGTCTGCCAGGGGTAACTGCCCAGCCCCAATAGCTGGGCCGGGGCCTGCTCCATCAGCTGGGGCTGGGTGGCGGGGGGGCTTTGCAGGCCGGCCAGGGTCCTGGCCATGGGTAGCAGCACCCCTTTGCCGTCCCTGATGCCTTGGCCGGCCAGGTATTGTTCCAGCTTGCCTTTCAGCTGCTTTAGGGGCGCTACCGGCAAGCCGGCCCTGGCCAGGGGCACCAGCAACAGGTCCAGCTCCAGCAGCGCCGTGCTTTGTAGCCGGTTTACCCCCAGCCGGGCCAGTTGTGCCAGCAGCCCTATGGCCTGCTGGGCCAGCTGCTGGCGCTGGTCTTGCTGGTCATCCAGATAGTCTGGCCAGGGAAAGGCCAGGCCCTTGTGCTGGCAATAAAGATAAAGGGCCAGCAGGGCCAGGTGGCTGGCGTCGTCCGGGCAGAGCAGATCGGCCATGGCGGTGGCCCGGCGAAAATGCACCTGCTTGTCCCCCAGGGTGACCTGCACCAGCGCCCCCTGCTGGCTGATGTCCGCCTGCCAATGGCGCTGGCTTTGGCGGTGCAGCTGGCGGACCCGGGTCTTACCGGCGTCTCGCAGCAGGGCGGGTAGATCCAATTCGGGCTCAGTGGCTGCCGGGGCCTGGGGCGCAGGCTGGGCCTCTTGTTCTTGCTCCAGGCGGTAGAGGGCGGCGGCCACTATGTGCTTACACAGGCCGCTGGCCCCGCAATCGCAGCGGCTGTTGGCCGGGTGCTGCCAGTCCAGCTGGCCCTGGTGGCCTTCAAAGCAAAAGTGGCCGGGGTGCAGCTGGGGCTGGGCCTTTTCCAGGGCCTTGCGGGCCCGGCGCACCAGGCCGGGGCTGGTCAGGCTGGTCAGGAGGGCTTCGTTCATCAGCGCAGCCCCATGATCTTGGCCAGGCGCTGGGCGAAGCGGTCCGGGCTCAGGGCGCTGACCTCCATGCCCAGGCGTTGCAGCTGGGCGGTGGCATGGCTGTCGTAAAAGGGCTGGGAGTCGGCGGTGAGGGCGGTCAGCCCCATCATGGTGATGCCACTGTCAATCATGTCCTTGGCCTGGCTGAACAGGGCCTGCTGCGGCCCCCCTTCGTCAAAGTCGGAAACGGTGGCCACCAGGGTGCGCCCGGGCTCTTGGGCCAGCTGCTGGCAATAGCGCCAGGCGTTGGCGATATGGGTGCCACCGCCCATCTGGCATTTAAGCAGTACTGTCACCGGGTCTTGGGCATGGTCGCTCAGATCCATCAGCTTGGTGTCGAACACCACCAGTGACAGCCGCACCGACGGCAACCGGGTGATGATGCCGGCGATCACCGCCGAGTAGATCATGGACTCGGCCATGGAGCCGGACTGGTCTATGCACAGCACCACATGCCAGGGCAGCTGGGTTTGGCGGCGGGCATGGAAATAGACCCGCTCATAGCGCAGCTTTTCCCCGTCGAAATGCTTGAGGTTGCGCCTGATGGTGGTCTGCCAGTCCAGGTTGGCCAGGCGTTTTACCGGGCTGTGGGCCTGGCGGTTGCGGCGCCCGGCCAGGGTGTTGGTGATTTTGGGCCGCAGCAGGCGCAGCAGTTCCTCTACCACGGCACGGATAATGGCCTCGACCCGCTGGCGCAGCTCCAGGTTGTGGTGAGCGTTGAGCTTCATCAGCTGCTTGAGCAGCCCCAGGCTGGGGCTCACCTTGTCCAGCATCCCCGGTTGCTGCAAGAGCTGGTGCAGGTCGAAGCGCTCCAGGGCGTGCTGTTGCAGCTGGTCGTTCACCGAGCGGGGAAACAGGGCTTCGGCGTTTTCCAGCCACTGGCCGACGTTGTCCTCCAGGGTGTCGGTTACCTTCAGGCCCCGGCCCCGCTGGCCCTCGGCATAAAGCTGTTCCAGTACCTGGTCCTGGGCCAGTTGCTGGCCGCTGAGGTTGGCCCCCAGGCTGTCGGCGTAGCGCCCCAATACCAGGCGCCAGCGTTCCTTCAGTTGCTCAGCCATTGCTCGAGTCCTTGTGCTGTCAGGCGTTGGCGCAATGTAGCCTCCAGGGCCAGGCCCTGGCTGTGGTCCTGCTCGTTTAAGTCCTGGCGCAGCCAGTTGATGCCCCCTTGCCATTGGTTGAGTTGCTGCAGCTGCTGGCAGACCCTGTCCACCTCCCGGGCGTCCAGGTGGCAAAACAGCGCTCGCATGGCCGGCAACCGCTCCAGAAACTGGTCAGGGCTTTGCCCGGCCAGCCACTGATTGAGCAGGGCCAACAGCCCCTGTTGCTGATGCAGCCAGTGGGGCACCACCTTGAGTAGCGCTTCTAGCAGCGGGAAGGGGTCGTCCTGCAACTTCAGCTGATGCAGCAGGGGCGCCGGGTCGGCGCCGTCCAGGTCCAGGGCCAGGGCGCGCAGGGCAATGTCCAGGGTCGGCTTGTGGCTGCTGTGCTGGATAAGCCACTGGAGCCGGTCCCGCCACTGGTCTTTGAGGTCGGCCTCGTGCATCAGCGCCACCCCTTGCAGGGACAGCAGCAGCGCCAGGGCCTCCTGGTCCTCCAACTGGTTGAGGGCCGGCAGTTGGTATCCCAGCTGCTGCCAGAGGCTGCGGTACAAAGGCACCAGATCGTAGGCGGCGAACAGGGGGTGGTTGGCGGCCTGGACCAGGGCAATAAAGCTGGCGGCCAGGGCCTTGATATCGCTGCAATGGGCCAGTTGCTCGGCCAGCTGCGCCTTGTCCAGGTGTTCGGGCAGGCCCAGCTGCACCGCCAGCAGCTGCTTGGACACCAGGTGGTCCAGGCTGTCCAGCTGGCGGCTGTCCAGGGCCTGGCTGACCAGGGTTGCCAGCTTGCTGCCCTTGGCCGATTGCCTGGCCAGGGCCACTTCCACCGTCGGGGTCCAATGGTAGCGCCAGCTTTCGTGGCGCCGTTTGACGTCCAGGCGGGTCAGCACCTGGTAGCCCTGCTGGGGCTGGGTAAAGCCAGTTTCCAGAAACAGCAGCCTTGCCAGCAGCTGGCGCCGCTCCCTGGCGCCAGCCGTCATGTCGTAAAGGTCGAAATGGCACTGGCCGGCCTGGTCCAGGTGCAATCGGGCAGCCCGGCAGGCGGCCCGCACCTCTGCCACCAGGGGTGGGCTGGGGCAGTGGGCCGGCAGCTGGCCCATGGCCTGGCCGCTCAATACCTTTTGCCAGGGGGCCAGGGTCTTGGCCCCCAGCTGCTCCTTGATAAGGCAGCTGCCCAGGGAGTCCAGCAGATCGTAGCTGCCGGGGCGGGCCAGGCCGCGCAGCCGGCACAGCTGCTGTAGGTGCTCGAAGCAGTTCTGTTTGTACACCAGGGGCAGGGCCGGCATCTGGTCCAGCAGGAACAGCAGCCAGCTGTCGGCGTCCAGGTGCCGTTGCTGGAACTGCCAGCGGCAAAAGGCCGGGTAGGGCATGCCGGCGCCGTAGCCGTTGCGGGCCTCCAGCAGTTTGTCGGTGTAGCGGATCACAAAGCTGTCGGCCGGGTCCCCTTGCTGGAGGGCGGCGTTTTCGTCGGCCCAGGCAAAGAGGGCCGGGGTATGAAAACCGCCGGTCAGCACCGCCAGGCGCTGGTATTGGCCCCTGGCCGCCTTGATATGGGCCCGCATCTGGGTTTCCCGGGCCAGGTCCCCTTCTTCCGCCAGGCTCTGGGGGCTGTAACAGGCGCGGCTGGCGGCGCAAAACAGCAGCACCTGCAGGAAGAAGCTGCCTGCGCTGGCAAACTGCACCTGCTCAAAGAGCCGCTGCCACAGCTCGTCGGCGTCCCGGCACCCCAGGTGCTGTTGCAGGCGGCGGCTGTAGTCGGAGCTGAGAAAGCGGGCGTCGTTCCAGCCCTCTTGGCTCTGCTGTGGCTTGTGGTCCAGGTCGATAAAGCGCACCTCGGCGCCGTTTTGCCCGGCCCAGCGCAGGGCCTGCCACTCGGGGCTGTTCTCGGCGAAGGGGTAATAGGCCTCGTCCTGGTAGATGGCCAAGGGCGGCGTCGCCTCTGGGTCCTGCAACACCGGCAGGTGGCGCAAAAAGGCCCCCGGCGCCTCTATCAGCAGCACCTGGGGCCTGTGGCTGTGCAACTGGGCCAGGGTATGGGCGGCGCAGGCCGGGCTATGGTGGCGCACCGGCAGCCAGCACAGGGCCGGGTCAGCCTGGTAGGCCTGGGCCAGTTCGGCAAAACGGGCCTTGAGATCGGCTAGCGCATCCACAGGGCTTTACCGGCTAGGAAGAAGTCCTGCCAACCTGGGCGGTCCCGGGCTACCGCGTCCAGGTAGTGGGCCAGCTTCTTGACGTCGTCGGCCTTGTCCTTGATGAGGGTGCCGTGCATCTGCTGCACCAGCTGGGCGGCGTGCATGGGCTGCTGCCAGTAGAGGCTGTGCAGGGCGCAGCCATGGACTATGTTCACCGCCTCGGCGGTGGACAGGGTGGCCTCCATGGCCTGGGAGCCCATGTTGTTGCGAAGGTCGTGGAACACCTGCACCAGCAGGTCCACCAGGGCCTCGTCCAGCTTCAGGTCCTGGCCCTCGTCCGCCAGGCGCTGGCTGACCTGGGACAGGATCAGCTGGCGCTCCAGTGCCGGGTCTTTTAGCACCGGCACCGTCTCGAAGTTGAAACGGCGTTTCAGGGCGCTGGACATGTCGTTGACGCCCCTGTCCAACAGGTTGGCGGTGGCGATGAGGTTGAAGCCGGGCTTGGCCTGGATAGCGATGCCTAGCTCGGGGATGCTCAGGCTCTTTTCCGACATCAAGGAGATCAGCACGTCCTGGATCTCCTGGGGGCAGCGGGTGATCTCCTCGATACGGGCCAGCTTGCCCTGCTCCATGGCCTGGTAGATGGGGCTTTTGAGCAGGGCTTCCAGGCTGGGGCCGCCGGACAGCAGCAGGGCGAAGTTCCAGCTGTATTTGAGCTGTTCTTCGGTGGTGCCGGCGGTGCCCTGGATCAGGTACTGGCTGTTGCCGCTGATGGCGGCGCTCAGCAGTTCGGACAACATGGACTTGGCGGTACCGGGTTCTCCCACCAGCATCAGGCCGTTGTTGCCCATCAGGCTGACGATGGCCCTTTCCACCAACGCGTCTTCCCCGTAGTACTTACGGGGAATGTCCAGGGCCGTGTCGCCGCAGATAAAGCGCCGTACCGCCCCGGGGGACAGGGCCCAGCCCGGAGGGGCCAGGGCGGTGTCGGCGGCCTTGAGGCGGTGCAACTGGTCCTGGTAGCGCTGTTCGGCGTGGGCGCGAATAACGGCGGTCATAGTATTTTTGACTCCCATTGCGGATCCAGCTCGCACTGGCTGGCGACAGTTTCATAGTCCAGGGCCACGGCGTTGAGCAGGTTGGCCGGCGCCCAGTTGAGGTCTACCCTGGTGCCGCCCTGGCTGATACTCAGGCCGTCCAGGGCCACCGGCTCGTCAGACTCGCTGATATAGGCGCCGGTAAAGCCGAACTCCACTGCCATCCCCAGGCTGGGGAAGCGCTTGACGTAGGTGTCGAAGTAGCCGCCACCGGCATCGGCGTTGCCGGGGCGGTAGCCCAGCTTGGTCAGCATGCTGCGCAGCTTGGACGACTGGGACAGCCGGCCCCGGTGATGGTTCAGGCGCCGCTGCTGTTGGGTGAGGTCCAGGCTGGCGCTGAGCAGCTGCTCGAACAGGGGTTTGACCTTGTAGTCCTTGAGGTGCTTGCGCCAGGCCTTAAGGGCCTTGGCGTCCAGCTGGTTGGCACTCAGCAGCCTGATGCCCTGGCCCTTGGCCAGATCCAGCTCGTCGTCGTCCAGGTTGATAAAGGCGCCGTCTTCGGTGGGCCTGAAACTCTGCCATTGGCCGTCCAGCTCCACCTGCCAGAGGCTGCGTTGCAACAGGCGGTACATCACCGGGTGTTGGTGCAGGTCCTGCAGCCAGTCGGCTACCGGCCAGCGCCGGTCGGTGATCATGGCCTCGCTGAGCCTGGCCTGCTGCTGTTCTAACACCGCCTTGAGCTCCTTCTTGCAGTTGCTGAACCAGCTGCGGATCTCTTTGATGTCGTCACTGTCGTCTTCGTTACGGGGCTGGGGCAGGGCTTTGAGTTCCTTGCCGTTTTCGTCCTCAAGGCGCAGCTTGAGGTTGTCCCCCAGGCTCAGGGCCAGGGTACGGCTGCCGTAGGCGAAGGGGCTGGCGCCTGTGGCCTGTTCCAGGCCGGCGGTCTGGATGGTGCGGTCAGCCAGTTGCTCGGCGGTCCAGCCGTTGCGCTGGGCCAGTTGGTCCACCAGTTGCCGCGCCAGCTGCTGGATACCGGCGCTGCGATAGCGGCGAGCCAGGGCCAGCAGCAGCTGGGCCACGGCCGGTTCCTGGCGGTGGCCTATGGCCAGCAGTAGGGCCTCTATCTGGGCGCGGCGTTGATGGTGCTTGCGAAGGTAACGGTCCAGGGGCTCCAGAGCCGTTTGCACCGCCACCTCGCCGGTCAGGGCCAGCAGGCCCTTGTCCTTGAGGGCCGAGCCCAGCAGTTCTGCCTTGTGCTCCTTGAAGCAGTCCAGGTAGGCGTCTTCCAGGGTCTTGTGCTGGTACTGTGCGCCCCAGCGTTGGTAACTGGACAGGCGCTGGTGCTTGTAGCTCTCGGCATAGTCGTGGGCTTCATCGTCGCTGGGACAACGCAGATCCTGGTCGACGAAGGCGGTCAGTACGGCGGTGCCAAGGGCCTGGCGGCTGGGTTGGTCCAGCTGCCCGAGGTAGGGGGCAAAGATGTCCTTGCCCTCAGGCTGGTTGAGCTTGACCGCCAGCACCGCCCACCAGTGCAGTATGGCCGGGTCGACGGCGCTGCCGTCGATGAACCGGCAAGAGGGCAGCAGTTCGGGGGTGAACCAGGCCATGGACTTGGGCAGGGCTTTTTTCAGGCCGGCCTTGGCTTCGCCGGCCAGGGCCTGTGGTGTCAGCAGGGCCGACACGTCGCCACCGCAGCGGGCCAGGGCCACCATCATCACCGCCCGTACCAGGGGGTCTTTTTCCTTGGCTATGGCTTCTTGCAAGGGCGCCTGGGCCTTGGTGCATTTCAGCTCCCCCAGCCAGTCGGCGGCGTTTTGGCGCAGCTGGGCCTCTTTGGCCCTGAGCCCCGGGAAGATGTAGTCGGGCTGAATGCCTATCCGCTCGGCGCTGTCCCGGGCCAGTTGCCGCAGGGTCTTGCCGGTGCCGATGGCGTGTTGATACAGAGCCTGGGCCCAGGGATGAGGCAGGGACGGGAAGTCCCCCATGATCAACAGGGTCTGTTCCAGGATAGCGTTGCCATAAACGCTGTTGTCTATCTTGTAGACCTTGTTGTTCAGACCCTGCTCTATGTATTGGGGGTTTTCGGCAAAGAAGGGCCACAGCCGCAGATGGGCCACGGCCTGCGGCAGGGTGCGGGCCGGATACCACTGCTGGGACATCATAAACCAGGGCAAAGAGGCGCTGCCGTCACCGTCGGTGATCTTGTCCAGTATGGCGATAAACTGGCGCAGGTCGGTCAGTTCCCGGCGGGACGCGGCGCACATGACGGGTTTATCCAGGTGCTGGTACCAGTAACGGCCGTCGCCATAGGGCAGGGCTATGGTCACCTGCAAGGGAGTTTGGGGGTGGTACCAGAGGCCGGCCTGTTCGAAGGCGTGGAAAAAGGGGCCGTGGAAGCCGTCCTGCTCCCCCGCCGCCAGGTTGGCCAGCATCTCGGCCAGGCGGGGTTCGTTTATTTCGGCAAGAGCGGCCAAGCTCTCCCGCAGCCTTTTTCGCTCCCGTTTGTCCTGGCTCTCGTCCAATTCTTGCTGCCGTTGGGCACGGGTACGCTCCAGGGTGCCTTGCAGGATTGGGTGCCAGTCCTGGGGTATCACGCACTCTGGCAACGGGGGCATGGGGGGAATGTCCCAGCTGTGCTGGTCTTGCTGCGCCGGTGCGACTTCGGCCAGCAGGGCCAGGGCGTCTTGCAGCACGGTTTTGGCGGCGGCATTGCTTTCCGACGCCAGCCAGCTTTTGAGGCAGTGCTGGGCGCCGGGCAGGGTGCCGGTCAGGGCCGCCCAATGGCGCCGGACATTGTGCTTGGCCTGGGGGTAATGCTGGGCCAGGTAGTCCAGCAATGGCGCGGCGGCCTGGGCATCCCCATGGGTCTGGTGCAAAAGCCCCTTGGCTAGGCGGCGGATCTTGTCATTGCCGTCTGCGGCCAACTGCAACAAGGCCGGGTAATGGGCCTGGGTGGCCTGCCTTACGGGCCGCAGCAGGTATTCGCAAAGCTGGCCCTTGGTATTGACCGACAGGGCCTTGAGCCAGTCGGTTGCCTGGTCTTGGGCAATGGCGGCCCACCAGTCAATGGTTTCTGCCTTATGTTCTTGCAGGCCATGAGCTCCCAGCAGCCACTGGTAGACCATGGCCTGTGGTTGGCTATGGGCCCTGGCTATGGCCAGCAGTTGGTCGCCGCTGGGGATCATTTCCATGGGCAGACAACGGTCGGACTGGCCGGCATAGAGCCGCAAGTACAGCGTCAAAAGGCCATTTATCCAAGGGTCTTTGCAGGTGGCATTGTTGTCGCTGCACAGCAGTTGCACCTGGGCGACCCGGGCCAGTACTTCGGGCTGGTAGAAGAAGCTGGAGCTGGCAACGCGGATCATGGCGCTTTTGACCTGCCATTCGAAACCCGAATCAGGCCAGGCGTAGTGCGCGAAGACGCCGGGCCCCGGCATGTCTTTGATCCGTTGGCGCAGCTGGGCAAAGCGCCTTTCTATCTCTGCCTGGGTGGGCTGGCCGGTGGCGATAAAGTCGGCCAGGGCCTCGGCTAACGCCGGGTCGGCAGGGACGCTGTCATCCTGCAGGTTGTGGTCTCTGAAATGGTGAAAACCGGCCATGGCGGTTTTCAGCAGGGGCCTGGCGGCAGCCTCATCCATGGCTACCAAGTTGGCGGGGTGTGGGTATGACATCCGGTCTTTCCTTCCTTACAGCGGCCGCCCCAGGGGCGGCCATAGGTGAGCCTGGCTTACCAGGGCAGCTTTTTCTCCCATTGGGGGTCTTCAACGCACTTGTCGGCCACCTCTTGGTAGTCGACGGCCATGGCGTTGAGCAGGTTGGCCGGTACCTCGGCCAGGGGAAGTTGGGTGTAGGGGTAATAGGCGCGAGACTCCCTGTCCAACTGCATGGCCTTGATGCCGTAGATGGCGGCGGTTTCGTTTTCTTCCGGCACGCAGTTGCCGCTGAAAGCGAATTCCACCCGGATCCCCAGGCTGTCGAAGTCCTTGAAGTAATGGTCAAAGAAGCCGCCGTCCTGGGGTTGGCCCCGCTGGTAACCTTTTTTGGTCAGCAGGCCGCGCAGGGTAAAGCAGTCGGTCAGACGGCCGTGGCCGTGGTCCAGTGCCAGCTGCTGCGGGGTCAGTGTGATCTCGGCCTGTTGCAGCTGCTCGAACAGGGGTTTGACCTTGTAGTCCTTGAGGTGGCGGCGCCAGCCCTTGGCCGCGTCCTGATCCAGCAGGTTGGCGCTGAGCAGCCGCACCGGCGCCGTGGCCGGCAGCGTCAGTTCCTCGTCGTCCAGGTCGATAAAGGCGCCGTCTTCGGTAGGCCTGAAACTGTGCCATTGGCCGTCCAGCTGTACCTGCCAGAGGCTGCGTTGCAGCAGGCGGAACATCACCGGGTGCTGGTGCAGGTATTGGCGCCAGTCGCTGGCGGGCCACTGGCGGCCGGTGACCATGGCCTCGTACAGGCGGGCGCTTTGCTGTTCCACCACCTGCTTGATTTCCTTCTTGCAGGCGCTGAACCACTTCTTGACCTCGGCCACGGCGGCTTCGTCGTCATTCTGGCGCGGCTGGGGCAGGGCCTTGAGCACCTTGCCTTCTTCGTTTTGCAGGCACAGCTTGAGGTCGTCCCCCAGGCTCAGGGCCAGGGTGCGGCTGCCAAATTCGAAGGGGCTGGGGCCTGTGACCTTGTCCAGGCCGGCGGTCTGAATGGTGCGGTCGGCCAGCTCGTCCTGGGTCCAGTCGTTGCGCTCGGCGATAGCGGCCACCAGGTTGCGGGCCAGTTCCTGCACCGAATTGGTGCGATAACGCCGGGCTATGGCCAGCAGGAACTGGATCAGCACCGGATCGTCCGATCCCCCCAGGGCGCTGAGCATGGCCTCTATCTGGGCGCGGCGGGCAAAGTGCTGCTTCATAAAGGGGCGGATCAGCGCCAGCAGCCCCTGGGGCTCGCCCTGAGTACAGAGGGCCAGCAGGCCTTTTTCCTTGATGGCGGTGCCCAGCAGTTCGCTCTTTTTCTCGTTGAAGCAGTCCTGGTAGGCGTCTTCCAGGGTCTTGTTGGCGTATTGCTGGCCCCAATCGTATTTGGCCCAGCGCTGGTATTGGCTAAAACGGCTCTGCTTGTTCTGCTGGGCGTATTGGTCTGCTTCGGTGTCGCTGGGGCAGCGGCAATCCCAGGCGATAAAGGCCGACAGCACGAAGTGGCCCAGGCGCTGGCGGCTGTCCTGGTCCAGCAGCTGCAGGTAGCGGGTCAATACCAAGTTGCCTTGCGGCTGCTTGAGCTTGACCGCCAATACCGCCCACCAGTACAGCAGCTGCTGCGGCGCCGGGCTGCCGTCGGCAAAACGGCATTGGGGCAGGTGCTGATGGGGGAACCAGTCCATGGACTTGGGGGCGGCCTTTTTGAGGCCGGCTTCGGCCTCGGCCAGCACCGCCTGGGGAGACAGGAAGGCCTGAATATCGCCCCCGGCCTGTTCCAGGGCTTCGAGCATCAGGGCGCGGGTGGGGAAGTCCTTTTCCTTGGCCATGGCCTTGGCCAAGGCGCCTTGGGCCTCTGTTGCCCCCAGGCGCCCCAGCCAGCTGGCGGCCAGGCTGCGCACTTCTTTGCTGGTGTCGGCCAGGGCCGGTGTCACCAGGGTGATGTCCACCCCCAGCTTTTCGGCGCTGGCCTGGGCCAGCTGGCGCAGGGTGACCCGGGTGTCCAGGGCGTATTGGTAGAGTGTGTTTTGCCAATGGGGCGGCAGCTTGGGCAACTGGCCCAGCAGCAGCAGCGCCTGGCCCAGCACATCGTTGTCGTCATAACGGGTGTCCATGGCCAGCAGCTTGTCTTTCAGGGCGGCGTCCAGGTGCTGGGGGTGTTCCACCAGCAGCGGCCAGACCGGCAGCACCGTCAGGCACAGGGGCAGCTCGGCCTGGCCGCTGTAGCTTCGCTTGAACAGGCTGCTCAGCAAGGCGTCGGGGTAGAGATCTTCGGCCTGGGCCAGGGCCAGCAGCTGGCGCAGATCGGTCAGTTGCTGGCTGCACAGTTTGGCAAAGTCCGCCTCGTTCAGCAGCTGCTCCCAGAGGGGGCGCTCGGTGCCCACTTGGCGCAGGCGCAGGTAAAGCACCAGGGGAATGCCGGGCTCGCGCCACAGCTCGGTGCGCTTGAGGTGGGCGCTGACCGGGTCGCGGCGGCTGCCCAGGGTGCCTTGGGCCAGCTCGTCCAAGACTGCTGCCAGGTCGGCGTCGCTGATCGCCTGGAGTATGGCCAGGAAGGATTGGTCGCTTTCCAGGTTGCGCTGATGGTGACTGAGCCAGAAGTCCTCGTCGTGGTTCAGGTTGTCACCCTTGGCGCGCAGCCTCGCCAGCTTTTGCTCGCTGGCGGCGATGTCGCTAATGGCCTCGTCGATGCATTGCTGGCGTTTTTGTTGCAGCCGCTCCAGCCAGTGCGCCGGCACCGTGGTGTCGCTGTCCAGGGGCGCCAGAGGCGGCAATTGCCAGTCCATGGACTGGGCCTGGCGCTGCTGGTCCAGGTAGTCAAGGCGCTCGGCAATGCGCTGTTTAAGGGGCTTGCTGGATTCTGCTTGCTGCCAGCTGGCCAACAGGGCCTCGCCACCCGGGGTCTGTTCGGCGACGTCCAGCCAGCGGCCGCGCTGCTCGGCGCTTCCCTGGAGGTAGTTGGCCTCTAAAAAAGCCAGGCGCAGGGCGGCATCGCTGCCGGCGATCAGCACCAGGGCGGTCTTGCGCACTTCGCTGTTACCGTCGGCGGCCAGCTGCATCAGCAGCGCCAGGCCGGTGCTGGCTGGCTGATAATCCGCCTTGGCCAGCAGCTTGCAAAAGGTGGCCCTGGCCCGGGCATGGGTCTGTGCCAGCACCCCCTGGAACTGCGCCGTCTCGGCCAGGGCACCCCAGTCGGTGCTGTCCTGCCAGGCGTCCACCAGTTCGTTGGTGTAGTAGGCGCGGCTTTCCAGGATATAGGCATCCACCCAATGGGGTGGCAGGTCGTAGGCGGCAGCCAGTTGCACCATAAAGGCCCGGCTCGGCACGGCGGCCAGGGGCAGGGCTTCGCCCTCGTTGGGGTCAAGCAACTGGCCCAGCAGCAGGATCAGGTTGCCCAGCCAGCCGCTGATGGGGGTTTCGACGGTATAGAGGGCTTCGTTGCCGTGGCAGGCATGGCAGAGCAGGCCAAGGCGGTGCCAAATGGGTTGTTGGCTGGCAAATTCAGAGCTGAGAAAGGCCACCATGGCCTGGGTCACGGCGGCTTGCCGCTCATCGTTGCGGTCCCTTAACCAGCCCGGGCAGGGCAGCTTGTGCTGGTGCCGTAGATGACTGAGGGTGCCCAGGCAGTCGGCAGAGTCGCCCTTGAGAATGTATTGGCAGGCCGCCTTGGCCAGGCCTTGGCCAAAGTCGTCCAGGGGAAGACAGGCTTCCAGCAGTGCCTGTTCGGCTTGGGAAGAAGGTAACAGCTTGCTTTTGAGTGCCTCAAACATCGAGTACGTCCTTTTCGGCGGCAAAGGGGGCTTGCCGGGTTATCCATCACGCTTTGGTAAGCGAAGGGCTCCTATTGTATAGACGGGCAAAACGCGGCTCATCTAAAAGTGGTTATTAATTAATCGGTTGGACGGATTTTTAGAGAAGGCGGGAAAAGGCAGGGATCTTTGAAAGGCGTTTGTTGCTGTTATTTTAACAAGGTGGGGGGCTGGTTGATCTGTTCTGCAAAAACCAGCCGGGCGCGAGACCAACCTCCCAGCAGCAAGGGGTGGACTTCCAGGGTGACACTCATCGCCACCTTCTTCTTGGCTAAGGCCAAGGGCCCTTCGGGGTGCCACTTTGCATAGTCCCTGCTGGCGACGAAAAAGGGGCCCTGCCCTTCAAGGACAAGCTTTCTGCCCCCCATCAGGGATTCAAACCGCTGCCTGTTACTCCAGGACAAATCACTGATGCGGTAGGTGACAACCCCTTGGATAACCACCACAGCAGGCCGCTTAAGGAGCCTGTACTTAAAGAAGCAGAGCAGCCACCAGGCCAGTACGATGCCGGCCGCCACGGCCAACAACAGCAATGCCAGCTTGATCAAGCTGGCTGGCCTTGCCTGGCTTGGCCTGCTGCCAGGAGCCCCAAGGCCAGCTGCTTGATGTCGTCAGCCAGGGTGATGCGGCTGCGCCAATCGGCAGGGATCTGGCTGAAGCCGTAAAAGGCCCCGGCTATCTGGCCGCAAATGGCGGCCGTGGTGTCGGCGTCGTTGCCGATATTGGCGGCTAGCAAGACGGCGTCCTTGAAGTCCTTACCCTGGTTAAAGCACCAGAGGGCGGATTTGAGGCTGTCGATGACATAACCGCTGCCGTGCATCTGCTCGTAACTGTCGGCCAGGAAATCCCCCTGGGCTATAGCGGCAACTTCCTGGCAGTAATGGGATGAGTGCAGCCCGGAAAAAATCTCGGCCTTGCTGCTGGCTCTCATGGCGTTGAAAAGCAGTTGGGCAAAGAGCCGGCAGGCATCCACGCACTGCTGGGAGCCGTGGGTGGTGCGGGAGCTTTCACCGGCAAAGTGCAGGCATTGCTGCAGGTCCTGGCTGTAGAAGAGGGGGATGGGCGCCAGCCGCATGATGGACCCGTTACCGGAAGAATAGGGGTCGGTAGGGCCGCTGAAGGGGTCTTTGGTCTCCAGATAGCGGCGTAGCGCCGAGGACACTGTGATGCCGATATCGAAGCAGTGGCCGTTACTGCTCAGTTAGCCGTATTGGTACCAGTTACAGTAGCGGTTCATCTGGTCTGTGGCGTCAAAGCCGTTTTGGTACAGCAGGCTGTGGCCCAGGCATAAGGCCATGGAGGTGTCGTCTGTCCATTGGCCGGCTTGCAGTTGGAAGGGTCCGCCGCCCACCATGTCGGTGATGGGGGTAAAGCTGCCCCTGGTTTCGAACTCCAGGGTGGTGCCGACGGCGTCGCCAACGGCCAGGCCAACCAGGGCGCCTGCTGCTCTGTCTTCCATGTACATGCTTGATTTCCCTATAAAGCGGATGTCGCTCTGGGGGCATTCTACCGCCCAGGGCCTAAGGGGCAAGTGCGCCGCTGGGTCAGCAATCCGGCAAGGCGAAACGGTATTGGAGATCGATTTGGGGCTGGAAGGGCGCGGCCTTGGTAAAGAGCAGCTCTATGGCGGCGTCCCCTTCCGGGTCGCCGTTCAGGAAGCCGGCCAACACCTCCACCCGGTAGTGCCCCTTGGGCAGGGCGAAACTGGGTTTGTTGTCCTGTACAAAGGCCCGTCGCCCTGACCAGTCCATCAGCAAAGGCACTGTGAACAGGTGCACCCTGCCGCTGGTCACTTCAAGGAGATAGCCGCCTTTGTGGTGGATCACCTGGTTACCGGGGGCGGCCAGGGTGGCGGCGGCGCCGTGCTTGAACAGCAGATGGTAAGGCCGGTTGGTAATGCCGGGCAGTGCCAACATCACCCCCTGCTCGACTATCCGATCGCCCTGTTCCGAGCTGACCAAAGGGCTGAGTAAGTCGTCATCCAGGTCTTGGGCCTCCTTGAACCTGGCCATGTTGTCGAGGTCGGCGACAAAGAAGTAGTCGTAGAGGTCGTTCAGGACCTCGTCGTAGATAAGCGCGTTGGGGTATTCCATGGGGCTCTGCTGTCTAGTTGGGCCTGCTGGCCGTGATCCACTGGCTTAGGGCCGGGGGCTGAAGGATATGGCTTGGAAAGGCCAGTGGCCGATACCCCTGTGGCAGTTGCCCCAGGCTGCTGGTCAGCCACTTTTTAGCCGTTTTACGAAGGCTGACATCGAGCCGTCCCAATGACAGAGCCTGCAGCGGCCCTTAGCCATCTGGTGAGGGCAGTTGTCGTAGCCGTAGAGATGATGGGCACATTCAGGGCAGAGCCCGGCCATGAGCGAACTGTCAGCAAAGTACCGGCTTTGGCATTCGCTGCAAGACCGGATTTGTCGCTCTGTTGCCATTGCTGTCTCCCTACCAGGCGGGCGTTACTACCAGTAATGATGTCTATCGCCGAGGCGGTGGGTGTAGCGTCGAGTTCACTGGCAAGTGATTGGCTGCTCAGGGCTGCTGTTTTTTCCAGTCATCGGTCAGCTGCCCGGCATAACCCCAGTTTTCCTCGGCGATCTCCTGGATAACTATATGAGTGTGTTCAGGCTTTTTGCCGAGGACCCTGCTTAAAGACGCAGTGATATCTTGGACCAGCTGGGTTTTCTGCTCTCTGGTGGCACCGGCGGTGATTTGAACGTTGACATAAGGCATAACAGACCTCGAATGCTGACAGTGATAGGCGGCGCTCTCAATAGCCCCGCCAAGTTGGGCAATGTAGAAGAAAACCCTTACTGGGTTGGGGGCTGGCTGACCGGTTCACCTTTGTCGTACTCGGTACGGGCAATCACATGGCCGTCAGAACGGTACTCAACAACAGTGCCCTGGCGGAGGTTGTTCTGATAATGGGTATCCACCTCCAACTGACCAGTTTCATAAAAGGTTTGCCAGTTGCCGACTTTGGAACCGTCGGAATAATGCTCGATAACCTTAACGGCGCCGCTTTCATAATACTCAACCACCTTGCCGTGGAGCTTGCCTAGATGGAAGTTTGCCACTCCTTGAATATTGTCAGTACCTGGGAAATAGGTGTGCCATTCCCCTTCCTCTTCGCCATTGATGGTTTCACCTTCAAGCACTACCTTGCCGAAGTTGTACTTTTCCCATTTTCCATTCTCGACTCCGTCCTTGAAATGGATGCGGTAGCTTAATTCATCATTCTCCCAGTACTTTATATGCCAGCCGTTTTTCTTGCCGGCACTGTACTCTATCGTTTCAGACAAACTACCGTCTTCGAAGGCATAGATTTTCTCGGTGCCGTCTTTTTCACCATTCTTATAGGGAATGTCTTTATTCAGGTTGCCATTTTCTAGATAGACCTTAACAAAGCCATCTATTACGCCATCCTTGAAATCTGTAGTCGAAGAGAGGTTTCCAGCTTGGTCATAATCCCTCAGCAAGCCGTTCAGCTTACCTTCTTTAAGGATTGCCTTCTGACGTAAACGGCCCTCTTGGTCGTAATATCGAACAGGCCCGGAGTAGGGTGCCTTTTCCCCTTTGATATAAGCAATATTCTCTATTATTTCCAGGGTGTTGTAATCAACGTAATCTTCTTTCATGCTGAAAAATAAAACTAAAAAAGCTAAGGCCAATACCGGAACGACTAAATACACCTTGGAAAACTTCATCTTTTACTTCTTTCACCTTGGACAAAACAGCTTTGCCAATATACAGGCTAACTGCCGGGTTAGATAGGAGCCGGGCCATGCGGTACCCGGCTTCCTGCCGTGGCGATGGTCGGCGCCTTAGGGGTTACTCATAAAGGGCGGCTAGTTTGGGGAACAGCTCTTGGAGATCATCCTCGTCCCACTCTTCCCCAGCGGGCTCATTGGGGTAATCGATATCTGCTATGGGCAACTCTTCGCCGACAAGCTGCTCGTAAGCTTCACCAATGACGTACCTGAAATCCTCCAACTCGGCGTCTTCCAGCTCGGCCAAGGAACTGAGGCTGTCCGGGTGAGCCAGGGCCGACTCGAAGACCTCTTTGCCTTCAGAGATCAGAAAATCACGAAAGTAATCGAAACCGTCATCAGAGCAGCCGCCATTGATCAGGTAGGCGGCACCCCATAGATCCCAACGATAGGACTGCACCAATTTAAGCCGGTATTCCCTGTCGAACCGGCAAATCTCGTCTGGCGGCAGGGTCACCAGAATGTCCCTTAAGGCGTTTGGTCGGGCTTGCCAATCCGCTCCCGCCTTGTCTTTCGCCGTTGCAACGATATCCCAGAATGATTGACTCACGATAACTCCCTTCGTGCGTGGTATTGAGAACAAAGGCCAATCCGTTGCTCTAATAAAAGTAGCCGCCGGCGAAAGCCACCCGACTTAAACTAATCATATTTAGCCATAGGGTTTGACAACCCGTGAGGTTTACAGCCAGTAATGGCTTAAAAAAAGGCCATGGCAAGCCTTGCCACAACAATAACAAGTCCGACGGCAAGGCAGGCAAAATAGGATAAGAGAGCTGGTATAAATACCATCAATCCTTCGCTCTTGGGTAAGGAAATAAATGGCAGTAAGAAAATGGCATTAAGAAAAAAGAAGTGAATTAGATAATGATCAGTAAAGAATAGGCAGACAGTCGAAAAAACCGGCAGCACCAAAGGAATGGTTACTAATATACCAGTAAATAGGGTAGTGGTGAATGACGTAGTCTCATAAACACAGCGATAGAGCAGCTTTATTTTGCGTCCTGAGTCGCAGTACTCCGCTTTTCTAAAAAGATATTCGTTTATTTTATCGAAGTGTTTAAATGACAGCGCCAATAGAAAAAGTAACCCATAAACCAGATAGGCATAAGTGGGATTAAAAACTGTTATCATCCATGGCATCATCAAGAGTAGTCGCTGAAACTATCAAGCGCTCCAGTGTTCATTAGCAATCGTAGCCGCAATCTTGCACAACAATAGGCATGCCTATGAAGGATTCCAGCTGCTTTTGATTGTCAATAAACCATTTAAGGCCTGAATCCGTAAAGCGATCCATATCCAGTATCCTAAAAGTCTCACCGGTTTTGACCAACCTGGCCTCAAGTGTTATCCAACCCTGGCCCTTGGCACGCCTCATGAAGTAAAGCTGCGCAGATTGGATGGCATCAAAGGCAAAACCCAACTCTTGCTGTTTAAGATAGAGCTGCACACCTGTGTCGCTTAGCAGCGCAACCAAGTGTCCGGGCAGGGCAGCACGAAGGTTGGCCTTTTCTTCTTCACAAAGGCACAGCAACCAGGGTTGCTGCTCGCCGAAGGTCAGCCTGTCGGCTGTTGGCAAAGGGATTCTCTTGAGTTCCATAGGCTATTTATCACAGATGCAGATAACAGACAGAGGCCGGTACACTAATGCCAGGAGACATCAGCGGTGCAGCGTCTTAAGGTAATAGAGAATGTCATGCAGAACACCCGTGCCCATTTTTTGAGCAACCAGAGAGTTCATTTCTCCCGCTAAGAACTCCTGCCATGAGGTGCTGATTGCGCCGGATGCGTGTGCAAATCGCCCAGACGTGCAGCAAACACTTTGGTCGGAGGCAATGTAAACCCCATACAGCTCGCCATCGGGAATGTCATTGCGCCATTCTTTGAGCTTTATCGGTGGAGTATATTTGTTTGTCATATTAACAAGCCTAGCACTTACCCTTATTTTGACTCTCAGTGGCCATATAAAATTCCACATGGTAGAAGATTAACCATCTTGGCCAGAATTAAATAGTGCAACAGATACCATTACCGGTACATCAGAGCCATAAATATCAGTATCATCACAAAGCGCTTGTTGCACTTCAGAAAATGAAATAAAAGATGGGTATCCGTTATTTGTTCCCTTGCTATAATGTCCAAGCAATGTATTAAGGGAATCAATTTCACCATTTCACCATTTCACCATTTCACCATTTAACGATATGAATCTAACTAAGGAGCTATTACCTGCACCTATTGGTTAGATTTTTCGCTGTACTTGCAAATATGGAAATCGTACTCGTCTTCAAAAATACCAATAATATCACCAGCTATTGGATCTGCCAGTAAACATTCAAACCCCATACGTAAATTTGCATTTTCAATCTCATAGGCGACCAGCTTCTGGATTGTAGTCGTGTCTACTTTCAACCAACAATCACCATACTTTTCGTCGCTAACATAAAATAGCGACCATTTTCTCGATTCACCCACCGCATGTGATAAGAACGCTTTACATAATTCGGTATTGCTAGCTTCAGCTAAACTTAGTTTAGCTAACTCATGCCCCATATATTTTCTTGGACATAAGTATTTTGCTGGGGTTCTTTCAACAGATATTTCATCAAGATCTGAGGCAAATCTTAGTTCTATGTCTAGTTCATCTTTTAATCTTGCCAAAAAATCTACTTGGCGCGCTAAACGTCTTTTTTCCTTAAGTTCGCCAAATTTCTTTTGTAGTTTATCACTTTGCTTCATCAGAGCCTCTGCAAGCTGTTCTGCGGAGGGCCGGAGGCCCGTAGTAAACTAGCCTGGCTAGCAATGAATCTTGGTATTCCATTGCTCTTACTAATAGGTTTTCAATCTTATTGATTGAATCAGCGGATTTTTACTCCACTGAGTTTATCTAAAATTCCAGTATTTCTTGAATAACCACAAATCCGATACTGATTCATCTTCATAATCATCGATCAAAGAGTCTGAAATGATGCTTGATTATTTAAACAGGCCAGCAGTCCAAAGCTTATAAGATTACTTATTAGACAAAGCCAGCTCTTCCGCCAGATCTAAAGAACACTGCCCTAAATCCAGCAACTTTGCAGCCTCGCTGCCTCAGAGTGCTTTGGAATTGTGACCGTTTTTATGTCTATTTATAACCAGCTGTACTTGTTAGCTTCCACTTTGCTGCTTAAGCGCTTTGAAAGCATTTTCTATTCTTTGTGCTTTTTGTTTAATCTCTTCCTTTTTTCTTCGAAGCTCAATTTTAATCTGTTCTTTATTCACATCTTTACTTTCATTCATCATTTTTTTTCCTATCTCTAACTAAATCAAGTTCACTCGGGTTTGTTAGCTTCCCACTTACTTCATCATCAGGTTCGTCTTCCGCTCGTTTACGTGCTTCTGTAGTTTCTTCACGTCTTCTTTTTATCCGACGCTGAATTTCATCCATCCCTTCTTTTGTATTTGGATCAGGAATCATAAAATTCTCCTTTGTCCAACTCGTTTACCATGATAATACTCGCGAGAGCCAAAACCCTCTGAGCAATATAAACCTTCTAAAGCTGGCAGTGGATCAATTACCCACAACTCTTTTGCACCAACAATATCAGCAAACACTGCTGCTGTGTAAGAGATTATTGGCAATGCTCTCAAGCCTAATGGTGTTGGCCTTAGAGGAGTTGATTCAATTAGATTTAATCTCAAGTTTTGACCATGCTTTGATAATTGACCTAAGCATATTCCCCCAAGGATTCCTCCTCTTCGGACCGTGATTTCAAACCTATTTGGCCTTGTCAAATAATGTGGATATTCTTTAGACCACTGCCAGCTCGATCTTTGAGGTCTTCCTTGTTCCCTCGAACTTTCCTTCCACCTATCTGCTTCCAGAGCATCCAAATAGGAGACGCCTGAAACTTGAACTTCTGGAAAATCCTCCATTGTTATTTCGTAAGCAATTTCTCTTAGTTTCTTGAATTTACTTTCAGCTTGCGCATGATCTTTACGCATTAGATAAGTCATAAATACCTCCTTGTATAAAATGGGATTCAAAACCTAACGCGACCAACATGGGCCTCGCGATAGCGAGGTCCGGTCCGTAATTTTTGTGGGTGGCGTACCTGGTCTTTTTAGGGGTTTTCCCATTCACTTTGTATGTCAGCTGCTAATTTATCAAAATTCCCGATATTTAAATCTGCTAACAAAAACTTTACTGCAGAAATTGTTTCTTCAAGATTTTCATGTTCGTCGTATTCATGCTCTATTAGAGTGTCGATAACAGATTTAATCAACTCGTCCCATGTATATCGGCTTGATACATCACCATCCTCTATATCAAAGATAATATAATCTTTTCTCTCGATGTCATATGCATACTGCATATAACCGCCAGCATCTTCCCACAGAGGTAATATATCGCCCAGGTTATATGCTGCCTGCTCTTCATCACTAAGGTAATAAAGAGTTGGACAACCAAAGTAAATGCTTATAGGAGAGTCAAGCCGCCCATCTATTACATCAATGAAAAATTTAGAGAACCCAATTTCCTGAATTAATTCTTTTGCTTTTTCACGAGGAAGATAATTCATTGTCTCACTTACTCATAATTCCCATAGCGATGTGGGTCTGGTGGCTGCAATGGTTAGATTATGGTGCTTGAATCTTGCTTATGGTTCCAAGGGCAACAGCTACTAATTTTTCCTTGTCGTTTTCCAAAACGAATACTTTACACTCACAAGTAGATTGACGGTTACCTGCGTGCAATACTTTTGCCTTTGCGATCAAACGCTCTCCAATTGAAGGACGGACGTAATTTATTTTGTACTCTGATGTCACACAAGCACCTAGCACAGACGCGCCGGCAAAGGTTATACAGTTATCAGCCATGTAGCTCACCACACCACCATGAGCGAAACCGTTATTTTGCTTTAGATCTTCTTTAATTTCTAAAATCAGTTCAGCATAACCCTTCTCGAACTTTACAAGCTCGGTGCCCAATAATCGACTAAAGGATTGCTGGGCCAATATCTCCTTTCCAACTTCTAATGTGATTTCCAATTGCAAACTCCATCACTTGAATATTGAAAGTCTAACGCTTAGGTTAAGGAGCGACCGCAGTATGCAGGCGCCAGAGTGAGCGAAGTGAGCGGCCTTGAACCATTAAGCCATATGGTTCACGCACGAATAGCTGCCGACATGCCGCACAGCTAAACCCGGTAAAACCCAGGCGCACTACCGCCACTTTCCCGGCTTCCAGGCCGCTATCAGCTCGGGCCAAGAAAACAAAAGTGCCTAACCTTAGGCCACAACCAAGACGCGACCAGCCCGAACCGAACGGAGCACCAGGACAACCCCTGCAGCTACCAAGCCGGTGCCGGCATATCCGCCAAAGACACAAAGGCCAACCTTTGCGGACAGGCAGAATGCCCACGAACCGGCTACTGCTGCCGGCAGATACAACAGGCAGGCAAGTGCCACCGAAACCGCAGTGAAGCGCAGCGCGCCCAGCACTGTGAGTCGGAACGCCAGCTGATAGAAGCGCCACAACGTAACGACTAAGCCCGACCAGATTGCAATGAGGCCAGCTATGTACGCGAACTCAAATAAACTATTCATGTGACCAGTTATGTGCTGAACTCACAACCTACATTCCATTTGCACAGATTCCAAAATAACGCCGTTTTGTGTCTTATAGTTACTTCTACCTATTTCTTTAAAACCATTTCTAAGGTAAAAACTTACAGCGTTCAGAGAAGAATCTAGTTGAAGAAATTCAATGTTTTCGCTCTTTGCTACATCAAAAATAAATTATATCATTATTTTACCGAGCCCTTGCCCGACGTATTCAGGTGTAAAAAAAGAGAAACGAGTAATTGCTTCTCTAAATTGATAGAGCCAAAGCATACAACAGTTTCATCCATAACAAGTACATAGTGGCGGTTACCTTCACTCGCACCTTTTATAAAACGTTCTGGCCAACACTTACCTGCCCAAGCCTCAACAACTTCACTGCTGTAGCTAGCAATACATAGCTTTTTCGCGGATGCGCGGAATACAGAATCCATATCATTATAATCTTTCGGATTTGCCTCTCTAATCATCTTGATATTTCATCCTTACTCCACATAACGCCGTGCTCAGTTGTTGGAGGTGAGGCCCAACGGCATTTTGATGGTGATTGTTAGAGCTCACAGCTTGATGACTGCCAACATATCTTCACCATCTTCATCTAAACCCACTTCCTGAAAGCCAAAACTTGAATAAAAATCTTTGGCCACTGGGTTTTCAGGGTTATAGCAAATTTCTATTTCTTTTACTTTGTCACTGGCTTTGATTTCATTGAGAGCCAAATTTAGCGCGGCTCTACCAATACCAGATTTTTGAAAGCGTTGATCCACCATAAAGAGCCAAATAGAAACTTTTTCAGACGTTTCAGATACCCACATGAAAAAACCGACAGGTTTGTCGTTATGATAGATCGCTCTGCAGGTATGTTCTTGGCAGTAATGTGACTCAACCAAAGACCACATATTGCTTGCAACATATTCCTGCTGCTCATCCGTGACATCTAAGTCACATACGGCTTAATAATTTGAACTTGTAACGTCTTCTAGTGTGATATTCATGAATTTCCTTAGCTCTAACGCCTTACTCAGCGGCGTTTTGGTTGTAGTGGAGTTTTGGTGTAAAGTGGCGTAGCCACGCCAAAACGGAGCGTAGACCAAAACGTCAGCTGGAGTAATTTGTTAGGCGCTACTGACATAGTTGGTCAACCATCTTTTCAAAGTCAGGATATTTTAATTTAGCTTTTTCTATAATTTTAACAGAGGTGCTCTCACTAGAAGGCACGTATTTCTTTGCAAACTTCAAAAACTCTTCGTTTTTTGGACGCTCTAGACCAGGATAGGCTACCGCCTCATATGGCCCTATCCCGTTGGCAAATAGCCATACATATTCTGCAAAGTTTACGGAAACTACGCCAACCTCACCTTCGGAACCGAAAAACACAATAGGCTGTTCTAAAATGTCATTTGATTCATTCACTAACCAAAACGCAGCGTAGCCGCCTGTTCCATCTTGGCCAAATATCAAGTACTCGCTTCCGTCAAGAGAATCATTCCCGGTCCAAGCTTTAATCCAATCTGAAGTTTCTTCTTTTGAGTAAAATTCGGTGTACGGCTCGAAATCTATTCCGTCACCATCGGCGTAATCAACTTCGATATCATGAAATATCTTTAAAATATCAGGAAATTTTCTTTCCATGTTTATCTTCCGATTCTTGCTATTAATCGCCCAACAATAGTTATGAAGACGGCTCGTTTTCTCTCATTAGACCACTTAGCCTTGGTTGCATAAACGACGGATTTATAATCCTATTACGCAAACTGCTAGAAAGGCTCTGCATAAACGCGCGCCGGCACCTTTTACTGAGCGGACCGGCTCTTTATCTTGAGGTCGGGCCACTTATAAATATCAATGCATTTAGTCACTTGACTGACAGCTGTTGGGATAAATGCGCCTGCTCTCTGTAATAAAGGCGCCAAATGGTCACGGCACGCCTGGATATACTGTATCCCAAACACTTACTCGCAATCGCCAGCTTAGATTCATCTTGATGGCCTCTCGACAATGCTTTTGGTTGGCTGGCCCCGCTGACGTTGTGCGAAAAAATTGCCAGGAGTGATTTTGAATATCGGCCCTTGCGACGATAACCCACTAGGGTGAGGGCCAAGGTGTGGCCGAGTAAACAAAAGTTGGGTGCCGCCGGTGCGCGAACCGGCATATGAGGGCGCAGTAGGGGAAAGCAGGTCGTTAAAAAATCTATTAATTATCAGAGTAATAGCAATGGCGCATAGAAGAATGAAAGCCACGCTACCGCCCTTAGGACTTACACCTACGTTGCCAAGTCAGCACAGCCCACTCCTTGTCAGCTGGCCACCAAAGTACAGGCTAACTCGTTGTGAATAAAGCAAAGAATGGCCCCTATGGCTGGACTCTTTAGGTGGGTAAAAGCTAATAAAGCCGGTGGGTTGGGATCGGTACTGCCCTAGGGCTGAGTTCCGGGTCACGCCTGCTGCTGGTGTCACATCCTCTGGGTGTTAGCTAAGACTGGCCTGAAATTTTGCTGCCAGCAAGACAACATGAAGGGACAGATGCTCAGCACCTTTGGCACTGCAGTGAGGTTTGTGGCTCCAATACGGTCGAAAATCGGCAATGCTAAGCCAGGCAAAACGAAGTGGCGTAACTGGCGCCAATACTGGCACACCTGAGCCACAGATATCGGCGTCATAAATAATGTCTTTGATACCTCAGTGAATTAAATGATGAAATAGAGGATAGAGGCCCTTTATTTTCTGGTGAAAATCCGCCACTAGCTCAAGGAATTGTGCATCCTCAGGGACGACTTGGTCGGCTAGTTGTTTTTGACGCTTACCCATTCTAATTTAGTCCCATTATTACTTCCTTGTAGTATCGGGTTAAACGCCTGGGAATAAATGAATATGGTTGATTTTTATCAGCTCCACTTTATATCCCGTGCCTTCACGTAGTGATAAAGCGAAAGGGCGGTGCCGATGGGGAAATTAAGCAGAGATAAACCGGCGTAGACATGTAAGGCGGTTAAGGCATTTTCACTGCGCTGATAAAAACCATAGATAAAGTACAGTTCGGAAATCGGCAGCATGGTTATTACCAAAATCAGCACGGTAGCTTCTGGCCGGCCCGAGACAAAGCCCAGGAAAACCAAATAACCAAAACAGATGATTAAAAAGAGATCAAATGCACCACGGATAAACCAAACCAGTTTCAGGCATTCGTGGGCGTCGATTGACTCATAGGATTCTTCAAAGGCAGGGTTAGACATTTTCCAATTCCGTTGGATAGGCTAATAAAAGGCCAAGCTCCCTTATCTGGATTAGGGTAAGCAAGGCCAGGCCAGCAGCCATGGTAAGGGTGCCGGCACCGCTAAAGTGACTGCTGAGGCTTTGACTTCTCGGCTCTTAAAATACCGATTAAGTGGCTGCTAATAAAGTGATGAACAGGAAACATAGGTCTGTATTTCGTAACAAAGTGTCAGGAGCCAGGCTTATTCCAGCAGCTGGCTGCCATCGCTATAGCGCTCCTATGCTACGGGTGTATAACTGTTGGCCAGGCTAAGGCGCAGCAGGGCGCCGAAGATGTTCTCGCCGTTTTCGCTATTGCTGAGCAGCATGACTCCCATCTTCTGTTAGGGGAGAGCGATGAGGTAGTGCACGCAGCCGTCACCTTGCCCTTCTTTAAAAGCGCCCCAGCCGAAAGTTTTTTTATCAGCCCCAGCCAAGGCCATAGCTGAGTTCGATGTGGTCCTAGGCGTCGGTCACCTCACCGATACCCGGGCCGAACTGGGTGGGGGCGTGAATACGAATTTGTGGACTGAACATGGCGTTGTATGAAGGCGGGGTCAGGCCGGCTCTTTGCAGCACGACGCTGGCAAAGCGGGTCAGCTCATGGGGGCCAGGGAACTGGCACTGCGCGGGGCATTGTCTTTGCCCTCGGGGGTAGGGGCGGCCCTCGTTGTTGAAACCGGTGGCGTAAAGAAGAACACGGGCACCCATCTAACAGTGGCGAAGTTGCCATCAGAAAACCCGCCTTGAAAGACCCTCATTTCGCCATACCCCTTTGACCCAAATCTGTCCTCGCGCTGAACTGGCGTCGGTGTACGACACGCCCTACTACCACTGCCTTTGTCGTGGTGCGCGCCGCGCTTTTTCTGCGCTAAAGGCCACCTGGCCGGGCAGGGCTTTAGTCACCGCTAGCTCTGGGGGGGATAGGCTGGCTAAGAGTGTTCACCAGCAGGCTTTGTGCCTATGGGGTGATGTCCAATCATTACCGCCTGGTAGTGCATGCCGATGGCAAAGCCGCAGAAGCGTCAGGCGATGCGGCCGTTGTGGGTCGCTGGGAGCAGCATCAAGAGAGTCTCTTGCGGTGATTCAAAGCGTGGGCGCCCTTTACCTTTTCTCTGAACCCGCCATCCGCTGTACTGCGTTTTTGTGTTCGTCTTCCTCTATACTTGCCCCCACCTTTTTTGGTCGTGCCCCGTTGTGAACCTTGTGGGTCTACACCACCAACGATGAAGATGACTGCCCCATGATAACTTCAGCCACCATTCGCCTGAATAAGTACATCAGTGAAAGCGGCATATGCTCGCGAAGAGATGCCGACCGGTACATCGAGCAAGGCAATGTCTTTATCAATGGCAAGCGCGCCTCAGTGGGCGACCAGGTGGCACCGGGGGATAAGGTTAAGGTCAATGGCCAGCTTATCGAGCCGCGCGAAGCCGACGACTTCGTGCTTATTGCCCTGAACAAGCCGGTGGGGGTGGTTAGCACCACCGACAGCGCCGAGCGCAACAACATCGTTGATTATGTTAGCCACGGCACCCGCATCTTCCCTATCGGCCGCCTCGACAAAGACTCCCAGGGCCTTATTTTCCTTACCAGTAACGGCGACTTGGTCAACAAGGTGCTGCGGGCCGGCAATAACCACGAAAAAGAGTATCTGGTTACCGTCAACAAACCCATTACCCAGGGCTTTATTGACGGCATGGCGGGCGGTGTGCCGATCCTTGGCACCATGACCAAAAAGTGCAAGGTCAGCCAGGAGTCCAATAACGTTTTTCGCATCACCCTGGTGCAAGGCCTGAACCGGCAAATACGGCGCATGGCCGAGCATTTTGGCTATGAGGTGATAAAGCTTGAGCGCACCCGCATCATGCACATCACCCTCAAGGGGCTCGGCATTGGCGAGTGGCGCGACTTTACCGAGAAAGAAATCAAAGAGCTGGCCGAAGCCATTGCCGGCTCTTCTTCTGAGTCAAGCAAAGGCGGCTCGGCCAAGCGCAGCCCCAAAAAAGCCGGCAGCAGCCAGAGCCGTGCGGCCGCAGGTAAAAGCAAAGCCGGCAGTAACCGCAACAAAGCCCAGGTGCTGGGCGGTGGCGGCAAAGCTCCAGCCAAACCGGCCCGCGACGGCGCCAGTAAAGGGCCTGCCAAAGCGGGGCCTGGCCGCAAAAAAGGCCCGGCGCCAAAAGGCGGCCGCCCGGCCATTAGCCTGGGTGGTAGAAGTAAAAAAGGGGGCCGCTAGGCCCCCTTTTTACTGTTTGAAAAAATACTCGCCCAGTATCTCTTTTTGTTGCCCCCACTGGTCTGTTATCCCAATACCAATGCCCACTATCTGCCCCTCTGCCTGTGGTGGCTTGGCGGCCAAGGCTTTGGCGACTTCGGCTAGCGCTGGGCTGGTCTCTGAGGCCAGCAGGGTCAGGTGCGGCTCAAAGTCTTGAAAGACGTTGGGGCTGCCGTAACGCTCAAAGGCGGCCAGCTTGGTGGGGTAAGCCTTCACCCAGCCGGGCAGCGGCGGGTTGGGCGCGCGCAGCGGCGACAGCGCCATGGTTACTTCATCGGCCAGCCGCTGTAGGGCAGGGCTTGGGGTAACGTCTAAAAAGGCCCAGTTGCCCTTGGTAACGCTAAAACCCTTGGCCTCAACCGCAAACCCTTCCTTGCCCGCCACCAGCTTTGCAATTGCTGCCTTGATGGCCGCCTTGCTGCCCTCTGGGAAGCGGGTCAGGTACAAGGTGACATGCACCGGCTTACCCTGGGCATAAAAGCTCTCCAGGCCCTGGGCCTTGAGGGTATCGCTGGTGGCTTTTACCTCATCGATGATGGGTTTGGACGGAATGGCGAACACGTCGATGCCGATGTCCTCGGCAAAAGCCTGAAAACCAACACAAAGGGCAGCCACTGCCAGCAGGGATCGTTTCAACATAAGGTGTTGATGCCGTTAAGGGAATGTAGGGTCATTATGGCCAAGGGAAGGGGGAGGGGAAAGAGGCTTGCCGGTGCTGTCAGCCCAGAGGTTTATTTTAAAGTGCGCAATAGCGGCAGCCTTGGGTGCGATGCTGCAAGTCGGCAGCAATGATGAAGGGTTAGTTATTGAGGCGTGTCCAATAAAGGTGGTGAGGCCCAAATACAGCTTGAGCTTTGTTATGGCTAACGACCAAAAAATCAACTAGCTGTATTATAAGAACTTAATCCGCTCATCTATGCATTCATTTGACCCCATTTCGAATTCGCGACATATCCAAGGACGATTTTCATAAATGGTACACAGTAAAGTGTCTCTATCTAAAGCAGCACACCAACCATCGTTTAATCGCTTCATTGTTTCTCCCCCATGCTGATCACGTGTGATAAATGCTTCTGGCACACCAGTGTCTGAAATAAGCATCACTTCCAGACGGCAGCAGCATGCTTTGCAGTTTGAGCAGGAAACATTTGATGAGGAAGGGTTTTTAGTCGGTATAATCATGAACAACCACAAGTCTGTTAATGATGCATGATACCGTAAATTCAATGTGAAAAGTCTTTATTTTTGGAAATGTTGCTATTGTGAGCCATAACGCCTCGACCAGGGGCGTATAAATACTTGGCTATAATCGTGGATAATGAGCGCCAGCGAAGCTTTAAACGTCCCATCTATGAGAGCCTTGTTAGCTTTAATTAGTTGGTGAGTGCCTTGAAGCATGATATTAGCTGCCTAATTGTTTCGGGCTGAGTTTCAAAGCCACCCTTTAAATAAATGGGCCAATACTTAGGACCGCTATACTGATACCGGTGTAATTGAACCTCTATTTCCATATGGCCCAAGGAATCGGAAGAGCGAATTTCTAAAGTAAATTCTTTCGGGTTCATGCTTGATATTTTTGCACAGCCGTTTCTTTTTTCATCAAGTATTTCTAATTCCTTGATGAACCTTTCCATTTCTGGTAACTCAAGCCAAATTCCATCGTAGGAGCCAGTAAATCCCTGGAGAGCTAAAGCAACACTGACGTTAACATCGCCCGTACAAGGAACGCCCTCCGGATTTCTCTCTAGCTCTTCTATCTCTACGTATTCTTCTCTAGTTCCAATCTTCATACGATGGTGCGTCTTGTGCAGCTAACGCCCGTCTATGGCGACGGAGTGCAGTTGGTCCTTTTGTGGTATTTTTTACCACAAAAAGGACCAACGGAACGGAGTTCGCGCATGAGGCGTTTGTTATGTATTGTCATTCTTTACGCTGTCTAGCAACCAAAATACTTTGTTTGCAATTTCCGCTAACTGGGCATTTAGTATATTGACTTCATTCTCCGCTTCAACCTCATAGTCAGTGATTAAAAGGTCTTCTACCTCGCAGGTTGGTGCATATTTCAGCCACATTTTTTCGACAAAACTAAGATCGTCGTTCTCTAATCGATTTACGGCGTCTCGGGCTTCACTCTCCCATTCTGAGATACCACGGACTCTGAAATGATCAGCCGCTTCGAGTAGAGCTATTTTAAGTTTCTGTTCGATCATGGCTCGATTACATAACGCCGCAATAAACGGCAGCTACGCAGTAGCTGTCCGACGGAGGCACGAAGTGCCGCAGTGAGTTTGATTGCCTTGTATGGTTGATTCTGCTCGATTTT